>PAOB01000008.1 GCA_002708445.1 Candidatus Arcticimaribacter sp. | reverse complement strand
AGCAGTTATAATAATATTACCTGAAAATCCAGGTTCAAAATCTAAAATAAGATCATTATTTGCTTCAGGAGTCAACTGAAAAGTCACTGTGTTGATAAATGTAGTTGAACTTACAAGTCCTGAAGGACTGTTTACGTACCAATTTACTTCTTGGCTGGATCTTAATGTGGTGCTAAATCCACCGTCAGGGATAGGACATTCTGGCAAAGCTGTGATAGGAGTCACATCCGTAACTGGACCATTGGTTGGACCAATATTTATAGTTGATGTTGACCAATTTCCAAATCCTCCATCACAGTCAACAGGGCGAACTTGAAGATCAAAAGTTCCCCACCATCCTATGTTCCATGTTATTATTCCTGTAGCTTGATCAATTGTACCTGGAGTAGCAACAGTTAGTGAACCTGGTGCAATATTTTGCATTCTCCATTCAAGAGAACCATAATCGTTAATGTTGGATGCATTATCACTAGCAGTGAAGAATTGTGTTGGTAAAGTAAAAGCATCTACTTGACACAAAGGTACAATTCCTGTTGTGGCTCCACTACAAATACCTGCATCAATAACCACAGGTGGATATAGATCCGAAGCAGGATTGCTAGGAACTGTTTCAGGAATTACATCAATTACCACTGAGGTCCATGAAGACACATTGCTTCCACAACCAATAGATCGAACTCGAATGGTAGATGATCCTGTAAATGATGGATCCCATTGCATGGTTCCACTTCTAGTAATTTGAATAGTGGCGGGCGGGCTGAATTGAGTCGATTGACCAGCTGCCACCGGAGAAACTGTTGCTGTAAATGCTAAATTAGTTGTTGCAGCTTCAATGATAATTTGATCAAGAATGTTGTTGTAAATAGCATTTACCTCTGAATTGAGAGAAATTTTACTTGCTAAATCAATACCTATTTCATCTGTGGTTTGGGTTGCTAATGTTGAAGTGGTTGTGTGCGCAGTAGTTCCTGATGTGGTTGTAATTGATACAGTATAGTTTTCTCCAACGGCAGGAGCAGTTAGTGTAATAAGTTGTATAGTCGTCTCTTGAAAATTGTTACTAACCATGTTTCCTGCTTCAGGAGGAGATACTTCCCATTCATAAATATTGGATTGTTGGTTGAAAATGTTATCGGTGTAACAAGCATAGAAATCAGTCCACTGAGTTGTTGGTGCCGGAAGTCGATCTTGACAAACCGTATTGTTATACCATCGCAATGGAGAAATTGATGTTATGGAAGCAATAGAACTCATATCAGATGATAAAACCTCATACCCAGGTAAATTCTGACCCTTTCTTATGAAATTCGGCTGAACTGCGTTAGGTGTAACTTGGATCACATAAGTCTCCGTAATCGGATTACACTGACTTGCAGGATTTAATATGGTTACCATGCTAAAGTTGGTTGAATTAGTCACAGAACCTTGAATGGTGAATGTTCTGGAAGCCGAATTCGTAATTCTATACCAACCAGCTATTCCAAGTCCTCCTGTATCAAAAGGACCAATAACAGATCCAACACCTGATACCTCTGGAATTAATCCAGAATCAAGTCCTCTAATTTCTACCTCATCCACAACACTTGAGAAAGTATATTCAATCGGTATAATAGGATCACCACTACAAGCTTGTTGTGGAGAAGTTATACCATTATTCAAAGTTAATTCTGGTTGTGGTTCAACTGAGATTTCAGCTATATCTGAATAAGCCTGGCATGATTCAACTCCATCATTAGGTGATCTAGTACCCGTGTTACCTGAAACCAAAATTTTCATAAATACAGGGGGATTGTCCGGAAAACTCACAGCCACTGTGTCATCTATTATCAAGATTGAAGAAGCTACATTGTAAGTTCCTGGGGTAATCGGTTCAAGAGTAATTATATTAGTAGTTAGATTGTAATTCGCATTAACTAGAGGATCATCCGAGGTTATTTTAGCTGCTAAATCTGTACCTATTTGATCCAAAGAACTTGATGTAACAGAACTGATCGTGTGATTATTACCATTTACAGAAACTGTATAATCTCCAACTGTCATACCTCTTGGTAGGTCACTTAGCAGAATTCTAGTTTGTTCTTGGGCAAAGGGAACAGGATCTCCCACATAAGTGGTTACAACGCGATAATAGGTGGTGGAAGAAGTAGAAGATGGCAACCAAGAGTCGTCATCAGCAGTTCCACCTACTCCATCCGCTCCAACACTGAAATTTAAACGCAGATTTTGCTGACCCGTAATATCAAACCAAACAGATTTGTCAGTAGATTGTTGCCATTGATATGTGACTGAACTAGTTGCCGTTTCTGGAGAAGTTAAAACTAAAGAACTGGGTAAATCAGCAGGAGTGAGAATTGCACATATATCTTGATTACTTGGTAAAATTGTACCTGCGTTAAGTTCATCAATAATCTCTATTCTGATTGAATCAGTAAAATCTCTACAAACATTGCTTGCTGAAGTACTTATTGCCACACGACGGTAAAAAGTGGTCTGAATCAATGAGGGTGGATTATAATAATTCTGAGTTGCTGAGGGAATATCAGTCCAAGTTCCGTCATTCGGAGACTCTTGCCATTGATATGAAATGGTTCCCACACTGCTATATGCATCCTGTAAAACCCCAGCTGTAACCGAACTACTCAAAGTAGGAGGCATAGTACCATAACAATAAGCCTGTTCTAATGTGTTGTCCAGAGATCCAGGGTCAAGATCTAGAATATCAATTCGTACAATTGAACTTTCAGCGGTACAACTTGCGGGAGGCCCGCCTCCGTTAATATTGGTTATTCTTTTGAAAAAAGTCGTGGTGTTCAACGAAGATGGTGTATAGGTTTGACCTGTTGCAGTTGTTATGGTTGAATATATGAAACCATCAGAAGAAGTCTGCCATTGATATGTTATTAAGGGCCCTATTGAACCTCCTGTAACCGATATAACTCCGGGTGAATCCCCAGAACATATTTCTTGATTCGCAGGAATTATGGTTCCTCCTGACAAGGCAGGTGCAATTCTAATTTCAATTATATTACTAAAACTTTCACATTCATCCACACCTATTGTACTTATTGCTCTTCTTCTGTAAAAAGTATGAGTTGTAATACTAGTTGTAGGTGTAAAGGTTAATGTAGTTACAAAAGGAAATATATCTGCTAATGTTGCTGTTGATATACCACTTTGCCAACGATAAGTTATGCTACCTGTTCCTGAAGCTGAGACTACATTGGTAAACGCAGCAGGAGTACCTCCACTACAAATTAAAGGGCTTGGGTTTGTGATAAGTCCTGAATCTGTAAAAGCATTTTCAACCAAAGTAATTGAATCAGTTGCGCTGCAACCAGCTACTCCAGGTGCATTTACAATAACACTTATAACATCACCATCAGTTAATAAAGGAACATAGTTAGTAGGGGTAAATACCGTAGATGTCGAATTTTGCCAACGTATTGGACCGATGTAAAACTCATATGTTGGGGAAGTTAAGCTACTATTAGCTGTAAAAAATGGTTCATCTCCTGTACAAAAAATTGATCCCGTACTATCACTACGTGTAAGAGTAACCGTCGGTATGTCAATGGTTCTAATTATAATTTCATCAGAAAGAGCTGAACAACCACCTGCGCCAGTGACTTGATCGAAAACAATTACTCGAACCCTTTCATTGTTTCTTAATGCGGGTGAGTTGGTTACGCTGGAAATTGTGAAAGTTGATTGATTTGATCTTGTACCTCTTATGATATCATTAACATAAAATTCATAACTCAATCCTCCTCCAGCAGTGAACCTAGCTTCACTTCCTTCACATAAAGTAAGTGTTCCAGTAGCAGATATATTTCCAGGATCAGCTATTAAACTCGGTGTAGGCGAGGAAATTGTTATAAGGACAGGTGCTGTTTCAGCAGTACAAACTTTTCCATTAAGTAAGCTCGTTGTTATTCTTTTGTAAAATATTCTAGAAGCTGACAATAATACTGCTGATGTAGGAGTATAAGTAGCAGAATCTGGCGCTCCCACAATAGGAGTATATGTAATATTATCAAAAGATTCTTCCCATTGATAAGAAATCGTTCCCGATGCTGCCGCTGCAGATCCTACTATAGGTTGGGGAACATCTCCTGAACAAATTGTTGTACTCGCAGTAGTAAGGGTACCTACTTCAGATATTGTATTTTCAAATAAAGTTAAAGTATCTGTTGCTGTACATCCGCCTGGACTTCTTACCTCTACCGTTACAAAGTAATTACCTGTAGCTACATCAGGGGTATTTAGAATTGGAACAAAAGTACTTGTAGTTGACCAGTTTTGTTGAATTGCTCCATTTACAGTAAATCTAAAATCACTCCCTGCTATTGTAGATGTTGCTGTCAAAGTAACTACATCTCCTGAACAGAAGGTGTCGTTTAGAGTACTTGTTGTCGTCTGTAAATCTGGATCTCCACTTCCTGGTCCAATGTTTATAGTTATTAACTCTGAAAAACTTGAACATCCTCCTGCATTGAATACTTCTACCTGAACTGTATCTAGATCGAGTAAAGTGTTTGTGCTGAAAGTACTCGATGCTGATCTGCTTTGTAAGGTAACTCCTCCTCTACCGATGAACCTATATTCAGCTCCTCCTGTTGCTGTGAAAACAACTAACTCTCCTGGACAAATCTCCAAGGTGTCCGAAGCAACTTTTGTCCCTGATGTGGCTGTACCTCGTAGCCCTGGTGGTGGAGAGGCCGCAACTGCTACCTGGATTGGTCCACCTTCAAATGTACATGAAACTAAGTTTAACGTACTTACTATATCCCGACGATAAAATGTTGTTGTGACAATTGCTGAGGTTGGAGTATAAGTAGCTGTATTGGCTGCATCTCCTATGGTATTATAAGTAACCCCTCCGTCTGAAGAACGCATCCAAACATAATCAACTGTTGTGCCTGAGGCTACTGCAGTAGTTCCAACTATCGGCTGTGGAACTTGTCCTGAACAAATCGTTGGACTCACTGTAGTTAATCCTGCAGGTATCGGTATGTTGTTTTCAAATAAAGTTAAAGTGTCTGTTACCGTACATCCACCTGGACTAGTTACTGATACCGTTACAAAATAGTTCCCAGTTGCTAAGTCAGGTCCAATAGGAGAACCCGGAAGCGAACTAAGTGTAGCGCTGTAAGTATTTGAAGCTCCCCTTTGTATGTTCCCTCCGTTTATTCTAAACTCAAAAGTACTACTTGCTATTGTAGATGTTGCTGTCAAAGTAACTACATCTCCTGAACAGAAGGTGTTGACCCCGCCAATTGTGTTAAGGCTTACATTAGGCTCGGGCGAAATTTGAATTGTAATTGGATTTGAATCTTCAAAACATCCACCAGTCACTTCAGAAAACACTCGAACTATTACTTGACTATTGTTTAATAAAGTAGAGGAAGTGGTTGATGAAAAGCTACTGGTTGAAGAACGAGCTTGTAATACAACTCCATTCTCATCTCTAAATTCATAGCTTGCTCCTCCAGATGCAACAAAAATTCCAAGACCTGTATTATCACATAAAGTTAATGTTGCAGGAGCAGTTAAAGCTCCTGGACTAGCAATTAAATTCGGGATTGGAGCAGGTGAAATAGAAACCCTGTAAGGTGCCGAGGTTGATGAACAGGTAACAGAATTAATCTCACTGTAGGTAATTCTTTGATAAAAAGTAGTAGATGTTAAACCAGTAATAGGTGTGTAAGTTGACGAATTAGCTGCAGTGATAGGACTATATGAAATTCCATCAGATGAAGATTGCCAGCCATAAGTAATTGTTCCAGAGGCAACAGCCGCAGAGCCTACAATGGGGCCAGGAACTTCATTCAGNCATACTGAAGCTGTTGTTGAAGTAATGGTTCCGTTAGAAGATATTACATTTTCAATCAAAGTTACACTTGCAACACTTGTGCATCCTGCTGGTGAAGTTACAATAACCTCAATAAAAGGATTCCCAGTCAGAGTAATCGGGTAATCACGAGTATTGAAAGTATTGGTAGTACTCGTTATGTATGAAGTACTATTGACAATGAATTCATAGGTAGCTGAAGCAACTCCACCAGATCCGGCTGTAAATATTACATCGGTTCCAGAACAAAAAACATTATTTGAGATAGATGGTGAAATACTGGCTACTGGAGGTGTTTCTAGGTCAACTTTAATAATTTCTGAATCTGCAAAACAAGAACTTGCTGAAGCAGTTTTGTAAACTCGAACTAAAACCTCATTACTGTCTGAAGGATTTGAAGCTAAAAAGGTTGTTGAAGCATCTCTTGATTGAACCGAGATGTTATTCACAAAAAACTCATACTCAGCACCTCCAGAAGCAATAAAACTTATGGTATTACTTGCACATGAAGTTATCGTTGCCGGGGCTGTAACTGCGCCACCGTTTGCAGTTAATCCCGGTATGGGTAAATTGTCTACACTAACTGTTATGCTGTTGGATGGTATTTCACATAAATATCCATTAAGGGTGTTTACGGTTAACCTTCTGTAATGTATAGTAGCTGGTGGAGCTGCTGCAGGTGAATATGTATCAGAAGTAGCAAACCGAATATCAATCCAATTCAAAGTATCTGTAGAAGTTTGCCATTGATAACTACCAGTCCCAGGAGATACAATTGTTACCCCATTAATTACACCGGAACTAACTGATGTTAAAGGAATAGGAGTTGAACCAGCACAAACCGCTTGTGAACCATCGATACTACCTGGATCTATGTTATTTACATTGACAATTAAATTTTGCTCGCTAAAACAACCTCCACTGTTTATAAGCCTAGTTGTAACAATATCACCATCAGAAAATATTGATTGTGAAGCAGTGTAAGTTCTTGAAGTACTTGTTTGAACAGCAGTATCATTGATATAAAAAATAATACTCGATGCTGCTGCCGACACGGTAAAAGAAACTGTTTCTGTGTTGGGCGTATTTCCAACACAGATAGTTTGGGCATCTGATGACAAAACTCCAGTTATGATTGGTGTAGAATCTACTGTAATAGTAACCACATTACTTGGAACTGTACAAACTAAACCACCAATTGTGCTGACTGCTAGCCTTCTATAAAAAGTTGTAGTAGACAAGTTACTGGGGTCATAATCTGCTCCATTTCCACCAGGACTAATATTTGTAAAAGTATTTGTATTTGTCCTTAATTGCCATTGATAAGTTAAAGTACCCGTTGCCGATGTAGGAGTAGTAATGGAAGTTAAGGCTGAAGGATCATCGTTATCACATATATTACTTGTTCCTCCAATGATATTATCTCCCACGATCGAATTGACTCTCACAGTAACAGAATCACTAGTTGGACAGCCACCACCGTTAGCTTGGGGGTAAACATCTACCCGTACAGTTTGACTATCGGTTAAAGTTAGCGATATAGTCGGAACACTAGAAGGAGGACCTTGAGAAGCTCCACCTACAAAAAATTCATAACTTTGATCGTTTGTGCTAGAACTTGCATCAAAGATAAAGACACTCTGTAATGCCATAGGAGGGTTTAAACCACCACATGCAACATTGTTACTAGTCACAAGTCTTGCTAAAGGAGGGGTACCTGCAGCTACTGTAACAGTAACTACATTACTTGAGACTATGCAAGTCTTTGAGCTTAAAGTGGATAAAACATTTCTACGAAATACTGTTGTTGAGGATAAACTCGAAGGAGTGTAATTAACTCCTACCGCACCATCAATATTACTGAAAGTATCTGTACCTATTCTGCTCTGCCATTGATATGTTATGGTCGGTGTTCCAGTAACAGTGGATCCAAGTAAATCAGAAACGGGACCATTAAAACAAACTGTTTGGGACCCAGTAATTGTATTGGCAACTAATTGTTCATTAACTCTTACCGTAATACTCTGTTCTGAAAAGCAACTGGTACCTAAAGCAGAATTTGCTCGAACTCGAACAACATCGAAATCATTTAGAGAGCCAAGAATCGGCGTAAAAGTATTCGAATTTAGGGCCGCCCTTACACGAATTCCTTCTACATAAAACTCAAAGGTAGAAGCACTTGTTGTTCCTGATGCGTCAAAAGTTACTGAATCTCCATCACACAACACATCAGACTGAAGTCCTGAGGTAAAGCTAATTACTGGTACCGAATTGGAGTCAACAGTTATGGTAACAGAGTTTGAAGCTGCCAAAACTTTTGAACTTGGACAAACACTGCCATTGAAATTGGAGTATACCAATCGTCGATAAACTCTTGACGCAGTTAGTGAACTTGGAGAAAAATCAACACTGTTAGCACCAAAAATAGGAGCAAAATTACCTCCTATTGATTTTTCTTCCCATTGATAGCTAATAGTTGCGCCTGCAGAGTTTGCTGTAGGGTTTGATATACCTATCAATGTGTTTGGTGTTCCCCCTTCACATATTGTTTGAGATGCTGATATTGAATTTGATCCAGTTAAAGAATTAAGATAAAATGTCACACTTGCAACATCACTACAAGAATTTTCATTAGTAACACGAACTCTTATTGTGTTAACATCCAGAAAATTAACAGTGGTTGAAGCCAAATCAGAATCAAATATATTGGAGGTTACTCCCGTAGTTTGCAATGAGTTGTTTACAAAAAACTCATAGGTATAACCTACAACTGCTGGTCCAGCAGTAAATACAGGAAAATCTCCCGGACATGTAGTATCGAAACTGAGTCCTGTTGAAATAGAGGCAGAAGGGGGAGACTTAATGCTCATCACAATCGGATCAGAAATCACTGAACAACCATTCCCATCAGTAACCTGAACAGTAATTGAATCCAGATCAAGTAAATCTGTTCTTGAAATAGTTGAAACCGTACTACTTGCTCCTAAACTGGTACCACCATTAAAAAACTCATAACGCCCACTTCCTGCTCCAGACGCCGTAAAAAGAACTGCCTCACCTACACAAGCAGTATTAGTTCCAGTCAAAGAGACTATAGGTTCAGGTAATACAGTTAGTCTAACTGTGTTACTTATTAACCTACATGTTTTATTATTGAATGTACTTATCGCTACACGTCTAAAATCAGTGTCAGTAGATACTGAAGAAGGTGTGTACAACTCACTTCTCCCAGCAGGAGAAGCAATTGACACAAAAGTATTTGTACCTGATCTACTTTCCCATTGATAAGTGATAGTCGCTCCGTCAGTTAAAGTTGAATTGGGAAGAGTTGGTGTTGATATACTTGTGAATGAAGTTAAAGGAGTTTGATTTTCACATACGCTTAATGAGTTTCCAATTGTGTTCGCCCCCTCAATGGCATTAATGCGAATTACAAATTGTGCCTCTGAAAAACAACTATCAGTTCCTGTACCTGAATATGCTCTTACTTTGATTACATCGTTATCATTAAAAGCACCACTCGCTAAAGTATATGAAGTGACAGATTGTGGGGTCGAAGGAGGTAGTGGTTGATCATTTTTATAAAAGATATAGCTTTGTGTACCAGTCGATAAAGAAGCATCTAAGATCAACGCATCTCCTTCGCAAAGAGTGTTACTGGAAGTTGAAGCATTGGATCTTAAACTTGCAACAGAAGTTGGATTCAATGTTATCGTTACAATATTTGAAGTAGCTGATGCGATGGAGGAATTACATGTTATGGAACTAAACCTTGGATAGCTCAAACGTCGGTAAGCAGTTGTTTGTGTTAGTATGGGTGGATCGAAAGTTAGTCCAGTCTCTGCAGGGGTTATTGGTAAAAAATTTCCATCTCCATCAATATCTTCTTCCCAAACATGAACAATATCACCTCCAAGATCGGATAAGAAATCTGATACATTTGAAATTGGATCAGGATCGACCCCAGCACATACACTCGTTGTTGTGGTGGTAATTTGGTTTGACCCTGAAAAGGTATTGTAACGAAGAGTAATGGTGTCATCGTCAAAACACAAACCACCAGCACCTGTATCATTCCATGTTCTTACCCGAACATCATGCCCATCAAGAGTAATTGAAGCAGTCCCCAAAGAAAATGTTGCTTGTGAAGAGCTTGCTTGTACTGAAACATTATCCAAATAAAATTCATATCGTGGATTTACCGCATCAGCACCAGTTGCTAATGCAGTAAACAATACATCTTCTCCTGGGCAAACAACATCATTACTTTTATCGGAAATTAAAGTACCTACGGGGACAGGATGAACCAAAACTCTTATTGGATTTCCAGTGACTCCACAATTATCCGTGTTGTATGAGGTGACATTTATGAGTTGATTGGTAACCAGCCCTGTTGTAGCGTATGTGTTAACATTTACTAGATCTTGAACAATAACTCCGGCTATATCAAATTGATGTCTTAACCCTGCGGTGTTTGGTAATACAGTAAAAGTTACGTTAGCTCCTTGACAGACATTGATGGTTCCACTTCCATATGGTCCAGCTGTTAGAGTCGGAGTAATTGGATTTGGAATTATGTCGATAATATAACTTGCAGAATTGTTTGCAGGTGATGTATCAGAGGCAACAGCAGTTGCTATTTCAACGTTAATATTAGCTTGGATAGCGTTGGAGAAAATGATGGGTTTGGACGCTGGCCAATCAAAAGTAGCATGACCCCCTGGACCCTCTATTGTATTGGCTGGGCTTCCTCCTTTAACGACTGGAGCAGAGGCATAGGTATGTACTAAAGTTGTTTGCCCTGAAGGAGAAAAAGTATTGCCTCCCGAAAGCGTCAAAGTGACTGTAATACTGCTCGCATTAGTTACTACATAATCAAGATTTCCAATATTATCTATTCTGAATTGTAACGGAGAACTTTCAGAGGAACAAATCTGAGGAGGGGTTCCTGTTGGTGGAATTATTATTTGAGGCCTATTGATTTCCAAATCAACCTGACCCAAAACATTCCCAAATGAAAGCATTAAAATAGCCCCTAGAAATAGGTGTTTATAGTATGTCAGTGTTTTATTAATCAAAATCTAAATGTAGTATATCTATTTTCTAACGTTTAAATTACATAAATATTGTGAATAAATTTTGCCAAATCCCTTACATTTTTCATGATGGGCTTCAGTTTAATCCACAAACTTTTTTTCACGCATCCAATCATCATTGTAAACCTTACCGATGTATCGGCTTCCTGAATCATGAAGTAAAACTACAACCACATCTTCACTGCTAAAATTATCTTTCAGCTGGATCAATCCCTTAATCGCTGCTCCACAGGAATTTCCCGCGAAAATACCTTCTTCCAATGCCATTTTTCGAGTGTAAACTGCTGCATCTTTATCGGTTACTTTTTCAAAAGCATCAATCACAGAAAAATCTACATTTTTAGGAAGAATGTCTTCCCCAATTCCCTCGGTCACATAGGGGTATATTTCATTTTCATCAAAAATACCAGTTTCATGATATTTTTTAAAAACAGAGCCATAGGTGTCAATCCCCCAAATTTTAATGTCTGGGTTTTTTTCTTTTAAAAATTTACCCACTCCTGATATTGTTCCTCCAGTTCCTACTCCAACTACAAAGTGAGTAATCTTTCCATCGGTTTGTTCCCATATCTCAGGTCCGGTTTGTTCGTAATGTGCCAGAGAGTTGGATGGATTATCGTATTGGTTAACAAACCAAGAATTGGGCAACTCTTCAGCAATACGTTTTGATGTGGAATAGTATGATCTTGGATCTTCAGGCGCAACATCCGTAGGACAAACAACTACCTCGGCACCTACCCCTTTTAGAACATCAAACTTTTCTTTGGATTGCTTATCTGTTGAGACACAAATTAACTTATACCCTTTAACAATTGCAGCCAGAGCCAAACCCATTCCAGTGTTCCCAGAAGTCCCTTCAACAATAGTGGCACCCGGTTTCAATCGTCCATCTGCTTCTGCATCTTCAACCATTTTAACTGCCATACGATCTTTGATAGAGTTTCCTGGATTAAAACTCTCAACTTTAGCCAAAACCAAAGCATCAACTTCGTTTGTAATTTTGTTTAACTTAACTAGTGGAGTATTGCCAATAGTCTGCAGGATATTTTCTGCGTATTTCATACAATAAAAATATTATATCAAATCTACATTAATTCTATGGGTTTCTATCAAGAAAAACGATATATTTTTATTGTATTCGCATAACTTTTGAAGGGTCTATTTTGATAACAATAAAAGAAGGTATATATAAAACTAAAGTGCATATAAAAACAATACCAGCATTCAAGATCAAAAAATTGGATAAAGACAATAAAATTGGGACTTCAGAAACATAATAGGTTTTGGGGTCTAGGTGAATAAAATTGAATTTTTGTTGACCAAAAAGAAAAATTAAAGCAGTAATATTTCCGATCAATAAACCTTTAAAAATTATGTACAAAGCATTCCATAAAAATACACTTTGAATCATCCGATTTTTTGCTCCCAACGATTTTAATAAACCTATCATTTTTGAGCGTTCTAAAATCAAAACCAAGAGCGCTGTTGCCATATTCAAAGTTCCTACTAAAATCATCAAAAATAGAATAATCAATACATTAAAATCAAACAATGAAATCCATTCGAATAAACTTGGAAACATCAGATCAACGGTTACTGCATCAATTTGAGGTGGAATCTCATTGTAGATTTGAATGTTTTTTTTATCTAGATCTACATTTTGTTTTAAAAAAACCTCAAAGCCCCCAACCTCATCAGTATCCCACTTGTTGATTCTTTGAATGTGGCGTATGTCTGCAAAAAGATAAGTGTTATCAAAATCTGGAAATCCAGTTTCATAAATCCCAACAATACTAAAGTAACGGGTATTAGGAGTTCCTGTTTTGGATTCGTTCTGGAAATAGGCCGTTATTCGATCACCAATTCCTACTTGAAGTCGGTCAGCTAAAGTTTGAGACAAAAACACTTCGTTATTCAATTTTGATCTTGTGTTGGGATAGTTCCCTGAAACTAAATATGAACTGAGGTTTTCCCAGCGATAATCTGCACCAACACCTTTCACAATTAGGCCT
Source organism: Candidatus Arcticimaribacter sp. (assembly GCA_002708445.1). Taxonomy (GTDB): domain Bacteria; phylum Bacteroidota; class Bacteroidia; order Flavobacteriales; family Flavobacteriaceae; genus Arcticimaribacter. The sequence goes on along the minus strand of PAOB01000008.1, from coordinate 11,806 downwards.
TCAAAATCTGTTTTTGATTTTACCAAAGCTGCTTTGCTAGCAACTCCTTGAAAATGTTCAACATCTGAAGAGGTATTCCATTTTTCTTGATTTAATTCAGAAAATTGAATGGGTTTTGTAGATACTTTAGAGTGGTTGTTTTCAAAGGGAGCGATGTAAAGCTCACCGCTAAATGCAACTATTTTTTTTTTGATTTCTTGCTGAAGTCCCAAACTTGTTGCAACAGCGATCATCATCATAATTAAACCAATAGCAATAGCCGAAACCGCAATTTTTATAATACGGCTCGATGCACTACTTTTATCAATATTTTGGTTGCGCATTCGATGCGCTAAAAATAATCCGAAATTCAAATGACTTATCCTATGGTTATTGCTTTCAAAAATACACTTTTATTATGGTTTATGCTGAGTCTTTTTGGTATTAGCCATGCTCAAAATCAGATAATAGTTGGAGCCGAACAAACCAAGGCCTATATACCCCTTTTAAAAAATAAAAAAATAGGGGTCGTTGCTCATGCTTCAAGTTTAATCAAAACCCCAAAAGGACCTGTTCATTTGATCGACACTTTGCAGGCTTGTAAAGTTGACGTTGTAAAAGTTTTTGCTCCCGAACACGGCTATAGAAGCAAGGCAGATAATGGAGAACATATTGACAATTCCATTGATCCTGAAACGCAAATTCCAATCATTTCATTACACGGTAAAAACAAAAAACCTCAAGCTGAAGATCTCAACGGAATTGAATTAATGGTCTTTGATATTCAGGATGTTGGTGTACGCTTTTACACATATATATCAACCCTCCACTTTGTCATGGAAGCTTGTGCAGAAAATAAAATTCCACTATTAATTTTGGATCGACCAAACCCCAATGCTCATTACATCGACGGGCCAGTTATGGAAGATGAATTCAAGAGTTTTTTGGGCAAACACAATGTTCCTATTGTTTACGGAATGACCTTAGGTGAGTATGCACAGATGATCAACAAGGAAGAGTGGCTAAATAATAAAGTTCGTTGTGAATTATCTGTAATTTCAATAAAAAACTACACCCACCAAACTCCCTATTCATTGGTAGTCAGACCCTCACCCAATCTTCCTAACGAACAGTCCATAAACCTCTACCCCAGTCTTTGTTTACTTGAACAAACTCCTGTAAGCATAGGAAGAGGCACCGAAATGCAATTTCAAATTTACGGACATCCAGATTTTAAGAACCTTGAATTTAAGTTTACCCCTTTTCCGAATTTTGGTGCAAAATACCCCAAGCAAGAAGGGATTGAATGCTATGGATTGGATCTGAGGAAACATCCAAAGATCAATCAAATCAATTTACAATGGCTCATAGATGCCTATGGAATGATCACGGATAAAAATAGTTTTTTCTTCGATCGATTTGAATTTATTGCAGGGACAAAATCACTCGAAAACCAAATTAAAAAAGGACTATCAGAACAAGAAATCAAAGCCAGTTGGAAGCCAAAAATAGATGCATTTAAAAAAACAAGAGCAAAGTATCTACTCTATGCCGACTAAAACTTAATCGAAGTTTTCATTCGTTCAACAATATCAAATGCAGCTGGGCATATTGCTGTGTTTTTTTGAGTTAATTTTGCGATTTGGTAGATTTTCTTTCTATCGGTGTGAGGAAATTCTCTACAAGCTTTAGGTCTAAAATCATAAATTGTACACGCATTGTCGTCTGCCAAAAAAGAACATGGAGTTTTTTTTAATACCCAATCATCATCATCGTCAACACGTAAATATTGTTGTTCAAATTGAGCAGGCTTCATCCCTAGATATTTCGAAATACGCTCAATATCTTGCTTGGTAAACAGCGGACCTGTTGTTTTACAGCAATTTGCACAAGACATACAACTAGTCTCTTCAAAAACTTCATCATGTATTTGGGCTACTTGAGTATCTAAATTCTTTGGAGCTCTTTTTTTTAGTTTGTTGAAAAACTTTTTGGTCTCAATTGCTTTATCTTTGGCTTGTTTTGGAAGAATCAGAAGACGCTCTTGCATATTTTAATTTTCCATAAAATTACAACTAAATTGAAAGCACAAACGGATATTTTTGGAAAAGCATTAGAAGCGTATTTTCAAAATCAAAAAAACCAAGTTTTAACCACTTGGACAAATCTTACGGAAGAAGACGATGTTCCACTATCTTACTTTTATAGGGGTTTTAAGCAAATGCCCCAGCTAGAAAAAAAAGCTCTTCAACTGACTTGGGGTAAGGTTCTTGATGTTGGTTGTGGATCGGGAAGTCATAGCCTTTATCTACAAAACCATAAAAAATTAGATGTTACCGCTTTGGATATTTCAGAAGGAGCTGTAAGAGTAGCCCAGCAAAGAGGTGTTCGTAAAACCGTATGTACCTCAATCTTGGATTTTGAAAACCAAAAATTTGACAGTATTCTTTTACTTATGAATGGAATGGGAATTGGAAAATCAATTGAAAAGTTATCTCTACTCTTCAGTCATTTAAAAAGTTTGTTGACTCCCAAAGGCTCTATTTTTGTGGATTCTTCTGACCTAATTTATCTCTTCGACGAAGATGATATTGCTCTTTGGAAAGAAGATGAAATTTATTACGGAGAAGTTAATTACGGGATTCGCTTTGAAAATGAGTCCGAAGAATTTCCATGGCTTTATGTTGATCCAGATAAATTAAAAAACACCTGTATAAAAGCAGGATTAAATTTTAAAATCATAGAAAAAGGGCCAAATTACGACTACCTCGCCGAATTAAAATTTTAGGGTATGTTTAAATATTTATGGGTTTGAAGAGAAACTTTCCATTTGGGATTTTTCAAAACATAATCCACCATTTGAGGCATCATTTGTTCACGTTTACTCCATTCGGGTTGCAAAAACAAGATACAGTTTTCCCCAACAAATTGGGCTTGTTCTTCTGCAAACTTAAAATCATTTTGGTTGTGAATAATCATTTTTAATTCATCAGCCGCCAAATAGGCTTCGGCAGTGGGTAATTTTGTTTTCTTCGGTGAAAGACAAAACCAATCCCATGAACCGCTCAACTCATAGGCTCCCGAGGTCTCAATATGAGTGATAATCCCTTGATTTTTGAGTTCCGAAGTCAGCGTATGCATCGGCCACATCAGGGGCTCTCCTCCTGTAACCACAACAGTATCGGTGTATTTTTTAGCTTCTTTTACAATACTATCAACAGCGGTGGGTGGGTGCAATTTCGCATCCCAACTTTCTTTCACATCACACCAATGACATCCTACATCGCATCCGCCTATTCGAATAAAATAAGCTGCGCTTCCTTTGTGATGTCCCTCGCCTTGAAGCGTGTAAAAAGCCTCCATTAAGGGTAAATATTTTCCCTGATCTACATTTTGCTTGAGCTCAATTTCTGTCATACAGCAAAGATAATCGAATATTGAAAAGCCTGTGACTAGAACTCCATAAATCCGCTCTAAAAAAGGGTAATCGAAAAAAAGCCTACCTTTAAACATGGAAAATATTTCTCCTTTTCACTTAGCCATCCCTGTAAACAACCTCGAAGTTGCTAAAGAATTTTATGAAAAAACACTGGGGTTGATTCCAGGAAGAGCAAGTGATCACTGGGCGGACTACAACTTCTTTGGACACCAATTAGTGTTGCACGAAGATGTTGATTTCAAAGGTCACAAACACTTTAACAATGTGGATGGAAAATCAGTTCCTGTTCCACATTTCGGAATTGTACTCCCCTGGGATGATTTTCAAAACTTCAGCGAACATTTAATTTCACAAAACATAGACTTCGAAATTGCTCCTTATCTGAGATTTGAAGGGAAACCAGGAGAACAAATGACCTTATTTTTTTATGATCCATTTGGTAATGCTTTAGAATTTAAATGCTTTAAAAATACAGATCAATTATTCGCTACTTAATGAACAATATAGCACAAGTAAATCGTCTTTTTTCAATCGTTTTTGACCCTGGAATTCAAAAGCGCTTTGAACGAATCATGCTGATTTTAGCTGGGGTTGGCTTTTTAGCACATCTACTGCTAATCGTTCTAAAATCCAATGAAGTATGGTTTTTGGCTAATGTTAATAGTGAACTCTTAAATGACCCCATCACGGCCATCTACACACCATTTTCGTTAATTTTATTTTACGAAGTTTATTTACTTGTATTTTACTTGCCACGTTCTTTTACCTCTTGCGTTTCCAAACAATTTGAAATCATTTCACTCATTGTAATTCGTAAAATATTCAAAGACATTCCTTTGATGGATTTAGAAGGTGATTGGTACTTGAGTCAGCATAATCTAGAACTGGCAGTTGATCTTATCGGGTTTTTACTTCTTTTCTTGCTGATTTACTGGTTTAGTGTTGGAAAAAGAAGACTTCCCAAACGGGCTGTTGAAGACCCCAAACTATTAAATTTTATTGCCTCAAAAAAAATGGTTAGTCTTGTTTTGCTTGTAATATTAATTGTAATGTCTTTCTATTCCCTAGTAAACTTGATCATGGACTTTTACTTCAACGAAGTAGTAAACAATGTTGATGGCGTATTTTTCAATCAATTTTTTACACTCTTAATTCTTACCGACGTAGTCATACTTTTAATTTCTTTTCGATACACCGAGGAATACAGTAAGCTAATCAGAAATACAGGTTTCATAATAGCTACCATCTTAATCCGCCTTTCGTTTTCGGCAGATGGATTTTTGAATATTATCCTTATTTTAACTGGAGTAAGTTTTGCGTTGCTGATTCTACAAATCTACAATGCAATGGAAAATCCTAAGCTTGATTCCACTGTTTAGCCAATAAAGTGTTTTGCAACAACATGGCAATGGTCATGGGTCCCACTCCTCCAGGAACAGGGGTAATAAAACTTGCTTTAGCTGCTATTTCATCAAAAGCAACATCTCCTTTGATCACATATCCTTTAGGATGGTTTTCGTCAGCTACTCTTGTAATCCCTACATCAATAACAGTAACGCCATCTTTAACCATATCGGCTGTTAAATATTCAGGAATCCCAAGCGCCATGACAATAATATCTGCCTGTTTGGTGAGGCTCTTAAGGTTCTGGGTTCTGCTATGGGCTAAGGTTACCGTAGCATCACCTGCTGTCCCTTTTTGACTCATCAAAATACTTATTGGACGTCCAACAATATGACTTCTTCCAATAACCAAACAATGTTTTCCCGATGTAGGTACTTGGTAACGTTCCAACAACTGCATGATCCCAAAAGGTGTTGCAGGTATGAAGGCATCTAAATCTAAAGCCATACGCCCAAAATTCGCAGGATGGAAACCATCAACGTCTTTTTTGGGATCAATTGCCAATAAAATTCGTTCCTCGTTTATGTGTTTTGGCAAAGGCAACTGAACAATGTATCCATCGATATTTTCATCTTGGTTCAACTGATCTATCTGAAGGAGTAATGCTTCTTCGATAATATCATCCTCCAAACGAATTAGAGTCGATTCAAAACCAACATATTCACATGAGCGAACTTTGCTGCCAACATAGGTCAAACTGGCACCATCATTTCCTACCAAAACAGCTGCCAAATGAGGAACACGTTCTCCCCTATCTTTCATAGCAGTTACTTTGGCTTTAATTTCTTCTTTTATTTTGGTGGAAGTTTTATTTCCGTCTAGTAATTTCATCTTTTTATCTTAAACCTTGAAACATTTGCATCATTTGCTTTCCTTTACTGCCTTGCATCATCTTCATCATCTTACTCATTTGATGAAATTGTTTGACCATTTGATTGACTTCTGTAAGATCACGTCCAGAACCTCTGGCAATTCTTTTCTTTCTATTCATGTTTAAGAGTTCCGGGTTTGATCGTTCGCTTGGAGTCATAGAACCTATTATTGCTTCGATGTATTTGAAAGCGTTATCATCAATATCTACATCTTTTATCGCCTTTCCCACTCCAGGAATCATTCCCATGAGGTCTTTCATATTCCCCATTTTTTTAACCTGCTGAATTTGCGAAAGGAAGTCATCAAAACCAAATTGATTTTTGGCTATTTTCTTATTTATTTTTCTTGCTTCTTCTTGATCAAACTGCTCTTGAGCTCTTTCTACTAATGAAACTACATCTCCCATTCCAAGAATACGATCTGCCATACGGTCGGGATAGAAAATACCCAAGGCTTCCATTTTTTCACCCGTACCAATGTACTTGATCGGTTTCTGAACAACTGTTTTAATCGACAATGCAGCTCCTCCACGAGTATCCCCGTCTAGTTTTGTTAAAACTACTCCATCAAAATTCAAAACATCATGAAAGGCTTTGGCCGTATTTACTGCATCTTGTCCCGTCATAGAATCTACAACAAATAAGGTTTCATCAGGTTTAACCGCTTTGTGAATTTCTGAAATCTCTTTCATCAAAACCTCATCTACTGCCAAACGACCAGCAGTATCGACAATTACAACATCGTGTTTATTGGCTTTTGCAAAAGCAATTCCATCCAATGCGATTTTAACGGGATTTTTTTCTTCTGGATTTTTAAATATTCCTGCTCCTACTTGCTCAGCCACAACAGTCAACTGATCAATTGCAGCAGGTCTGTAAACATCACAAGCTATTAAAAGGGGATTTTTACTTTTTTTATTTTTTAGATGCAAAGCAAGTTTTCCTGAAAAAGTTGTTTTACCTGAACCCTGAAGACCTGACATCAAAATCACACTGGGTTTAGAAGATAAGTTAACTCCAACAACCTCACCTCCCATGAGGTCAGTCAATTCGTCTTTTACAATCTTAACCAAAAGTTGACTTGGATTAAGTGTAGTCAATACGTCTTGTCCAAGTGCTTTGTCTTTTATTCGATTGGTAAATTCTTTTGCAATTTTGAAGTTGACATCAGCATCGAGCAATGCTCTTCTGACCTCTTTTAGCGTTTCAGCAACATTAATTTCGGTAATCTTTCCATGTCCCTTTAGAACCTGAAGGGCTTTATCTAGCTTACCACTTAAACTATCAAACATTAGGCATTATTTTATTAAAGCAAATTTACTTTTTTTTCATGAAATTGCAGAAGTAATCTAAAGCAGAATTTATTTGTCCTTAATCTTAGAACAGCAATTCAATATTGAACAAATTACTCAAAATCAAGCATTCCCATTACGATGGTATGTGGAAAAGTAATTGCAGCCAAAAAAGTAAAGAATAATGGAATAAAATAATCGGAGTCAATATCGAAATAAAAATAAAAAACAAATAAACCCAACAAAGACATTATCCAATAAATAAATGATGACTTAAAATATTTCTTAAGTGATGTTGTCGACATTTCATCATTTAAATAAAGTATCTGATCGTTAATGGATGGAATACTGTGCCAAAAAACAAAATAGGCAGAAAAAGATAAAAGTAAACTTGTGTTAGCAAAGAGTATACATAAAAATACTAAAGCCAAACTTTCTTTGACAAACAACCTAAAGTCAATCGGCAGAAAAAATGCCGATACACTAAAACCTATTCCCAAAATCAAAGTCGACCAATAAAAGAAATTTACCGTAAAAGTAAGCCCGCTTATTTGATGAATTAATATTTTAACTTCTTCAATATGGATGATAAACAAGAGCGAAAAAATCAACAAACCATAGAAAGTAAAACCGATTTTATTTAAAAACATGGAAGCCTTTTGTTGATTCAAAAAAGAGGACCAATGTTGTTCTCCAAAATGAAAACCACTAAAGAGAATAAAAAAGAATAGTCCAAACTTCGGGAAATAAAAGAATAAAAAGCCTCCTAATAAAACAACGGTTAAGTAGAGGGCTATTAAAATTAAGAAAAAGTTAAAATGAGTATTGCGATATTTTTTTTGTATGAGCTGAATGTCATTTGCGCCGTGAATAAGCCCTGCTGAAAAAATTAAAAACAGACCCAAAAAATCTTGAACACTAGCGTTCACAAGGTATCCTAACAAAATTAATGCTATTGTTATCGAAATAGAAACTTGGTAATATTTAGCCTTCAATATCACGATAAATTCATTTTTTTGTTAAAAAAATTAACATATATACAGTAAGTAAGTTTAATTTTATTTAAATTTACCTAAACAAAAACAAATAATTAAATTTTATTATGGAAAAATTTTTAAGTTTTATGGCTGTAGTTCCAGAGATGGCTACAGATGATTATGTAGGGTTCACATTCTTTGTTGGATGTATGGCAATGATGGCAGCATCAGCGTTTTTCTTCCTTTCAATGAGCTCTTTTGATAACAAATGGAAAACTTCTATTTTGGTATCTGGATTGATTACATTCATCGCAGCTGTTCACTACTGGTACATGCGTGATTATTGGGCAACAAATGCTACATCACCAACATTCTTCCGTTATGTGGACTGGGTACTCACTGTTCCGTTAATGTGTGTTGAATTTTATTTAATTCTTAAGGCTGCTGGAGCAACTAAACAATTGATGTGGAAATTAATCTTCCTTTCTGTTGTTATGTTAGTAACAGGATACTTAGGAGAGGCAGTTTACACCTCTGGAACAGGACCCGCTCTTTGGGGACTTATTTCAGGAATCGCTTATTTTGTGATAGTTTACGAAATCTGGATGGGTGGAGCTTCCAAGCTTGCTAAGGCTGCTGGAGGAGCAGTAGAATCTGCTCACAAAACACTTTGCTGGTTTGTGTTAGTAGGTTGGGCTATTTATCCTATTGGGTACATGGCTGGTACTGAAGGATGGTACAGCGGCTTGTTCGGAAGTCTAGAAATGGACGTGATTTACAACGTTGGAGATGCTATTAACAAAATCGGATTCGGTTTAGTTGTTTACAATCTTGCTGTAAATTCAAAATAAGTTTTTTAGGCTGAGCCTAGAAATTTAAAAAAAACCGCTCTATGAGCGGTTTTTTTTATTCTTATTTCATCTACATACGATTAGGGACATTTATTCCCAATAAACCAAATGAATCTTTTAATGTTCGAGCTACTTCATAAGACAAAGCTACTCTGAAATTCTTCAACTCGTCTTGAGCGTCTCCCAAGATCGAAATGTTCTGGTAAAAAGAATTGAACATCTTTACCAAATCGTAGCTGTAATTAGCAATAATAGCAGGACTGTAAACTTTTGCAGCTTGTTGAATTACCCCAGGGTAAAGCATCAAGTGTTTTATGATTTCTTTTTCTCTAGAATCCAAAATCAAATCGTTCTCTATTTTGATTTCTTCAAGATTTACTTTTTTTAGTATTGATTGTATTCGGGCATAAGTGTATTGAATAAAAGGACCTGTATTTCCGGCAAAATCAACCGAGCTTTCGGGGTCAAATAAAATACGTTTCTTAGGGTCTACCTTCAAAATAAAATATTTTAGCGCTCCCAAACCTATCTTTTCATACAAAGATGATTTCTCTTCCTCGGACAATCCATCTAATTTACCTAAATCTTGAGAGATCGTTTTTGCGGTTTGTTTCATTTCATCCATCAAATCATCAGCATCAACAACGGTTCCCTCTCTACTCTTCATTTTCCCTTGAGGCAAATCAACCATCCCATAACTCAAATGGAAAAGAGATTGTGCCCAATCGTACCCTAATTTTTTTAAAACTAAAAACAGTACTTGAAAATGGTAATCTTGCTCATTACCAACCGTGTAAACCAAGCCTGTCATCGATGGGTTGTCACGGTAACGCTGCAATGCAGTCCCTAGGTCTTGAGTCATGTAAACTGCTGTTCCATCGGAGCGTAACAATAGTTTTTCATCAAGACCTTCATCAGTGAGGTCAACCCATACCGAACCGTCTTCTTTTTTGTAAAATACAGATCGTGATAATCCTTCTTCGATCAATTCTTTACCCAGCAAATAGGTTTCACTTTCATAGTAGAAAGAATCAAAAGAAACCCCCATCATTTCGTAGGTTTTAGCAAATCCATCGTAAACCCATGAATTCATCTTCCCCCATAAGTTTACTGTTTCTAAATCTCCAGATTCCCATAATCTAAGCATTTGCTGTGCTTTGATGAATAATGGTGCATTTGCTTTTGCATCGTCTTCTGACAACCCTTCGGAAATTAAAACTGCAACCTCTTCTTTGTATTTTTTATCAAATAAAACATAATAATTTCCTACCAGCTTATCCCCTTTCAAACCTGTACTTTCTGGAGTTTCTCCATTACCATAATCTTGCCATGCAACCATAGACTTACAAACATGGATTCCTCTATCATTAATGATTTGAGTCTTTACAATCTTTTTACCACTTGCCTCCAAAATATTAGCCACTGCAAAACCCAAGAGGTTATTGCGAACGTGACCCAAATGTAGGGGTTTGTTGGTATTTGGAGATGAATACTCTACAAGAACTGTAGGGCTGGAATCATCCAAGGGAGTTTTTCCATAGTTGGGTTTTTTGCGGATCTCTTGCAGCTCTTGAACAAAAAAAGCATCTGAAATTTCTATGTTCAAAAACCCTTTGACAACATTAAATCCTTTTACCCATTTTAAACGTTCAACCAACGCATTGCCAATAGCTTCTCCAATTTGTACTGGATTCCCTTTTATGGCACGTAATAAACCAAAAACAACCAAGGTTAGGTCTCCCTCAAACTCTTTACGAGTTGCTTGGAATTCAAAATCAGTAACCGTTACATTAAAGGTGTCTTGAATAATATGCTCTAAAGCTGGTGCAAGTTGAATGGATATGTTGTTCATAAATGAATTTCGGCAAATATAAATATTATGAACAAATTATTAGGTCTAATAGATATCCATTATCTTTAAATAAAAAATGCTTTTAAATGTTTCGTACAACGATCCAAAAATAAAAAAACAAATCGACAGCGAAGTTGGAGCCCCTTTTTCTTTGAGAGAACGTTGGAAGTTAGGTGGCATTGGTTCCTCAAAATTAAACATCACTCACGCCTCTATTGACATCCACAACCTTCTAGTTTTAGACAACAACAACTGCAGTTGCAATATTGAACTCAGGCCCAAAGGAATCATCGTACGATTTAGAAGTCTTTTAGAAACTTATGGCCTTATTATTCCTTATTACAAATTGAAAATTTACAAAGGTCAAGCCCAAGAATATTCTATTTACAGAGATCACTACTGTATTAAAATTGCAGCTGTCGAAAAAAAAATCCACCAATATTTCAAAAAAATTAACGCCCAAAAAATCAGTGCATTGCCTACACCTTTTGATGAATCTTAAAAACAAACTTGCATGAAAATTTTATTGACAGGTGCAAATGGGTACATTGGTATGCGTTTACTTCCTAAATTACTCGATGCTGGTCACGAGGTAATCTGCACAGTAAGAGATCCAAAAAGATTATCAATAACAGAGGATATTCTTCAAAAAATTAAAGTAATTACCGTTGACTTTTCTGACGTAACAGAGGCAGAGAAAGTTCCGAATGACATTGATGCAGCCTATTATCTACTTCATTCAATGTCCTCAGATACGGGTGATTTCGAAGAAACAGAGAACCGTTGTGCTCTTAACTTTTGTAGTCTTCTCGACAAAACAAACATAAAACAAGTCATCTACTTGAGTGGAATTGTGAACGATCAAAACTTATCCAAACATTTGCGTTCTAGAAAAAACGTTGAACAAATTTTAAAGAACGCATCTTTTGATTTAACCGTTCTTAGAGCCGGAATCATTGTGGGTTCTGGGAGTGCATCCTTTGAAATTATTAGAGACTTATGCGAAAAAATTCCATTTATGATTACCCCAAAATGGGTACGAACCAAGTCTCAACCCATAGCCATTAGAAACGTAATTGAATTTTTGACAGGTGTGCTAATGCACCCTAAATGTATGAATGATTCTTTTGACATTGGGGG
>PAOB01000007.1 GCA_002708445.1 Candidatus Arcticimaribacter sp. | reverse complement strand
AGGGAGATATTATTTCGATCGATTGTGGCGCACTCAAAAATGGTTTTTATGGAGATCATGCCTACACCTTTGCAGTAGGCGAAATTGATCCCAAAACAGAAAAACTTTTACGCATTAGCAAAGAGTCTTTGTACAAAGGAATTGCCGAATTTAAAAATGGAAATCGCATTGGAGATCTTGCTTTTGCCATTCAAAACCATGCAGAGGCTGAGGGGTATGGTGTGGTTCGAGAATTAATTGGTCATGGTTTAGGTACAGAAATGCACGAAGGTCCAGAGGTACCCAATTATGGAAAAAGAGGCCGTGGTAAAAAATTCTTAGATGGAATGGTTCTGGCTATTGAACCTATGATCAACAGAGGAACCCACCGAATCAAACAACTCAATGATGGATGGACTATTTTAACTGCTGACGGTTTACCTAGTGCACATTTTGAACATAATGTGGCTTTGATAGACGGAAAACCCGAACTGCTCTCTACCTTTCAATACATTTATGAAACTCTTGGCATTGAAAGTGATGAGGAAACTCCCTTTCGAAAAGAAACCTTTATTTTATGAAATTGATTCTCAACCTTGTGCCCAGAACTTGGTTGATACAACTAAGTATCTTATTTCGTCCCCTTATTAAACTTTACTACATGGGTAATCGCTTTACAGATCCCATTGACGGTAGTAGCTACCGCAAATTTTTACCTTACGGATATCAAAAACTACGTGAAAACGCACTCTGTCCCGGAACCTTGTCGCTGGAGCGACATCGTCTTTTGTGGCTTTATTTAGAACGAGAAACTTCTTTTCTGGTTGATTCTATCAAAGTTTTACATGTAGCTCCCGAACAGGTTTTTTACAAAAAATTCAAATCTTTTTCGCATTGGGATTACACAACAACCGACCTTTTTTCTCCTTTAGCAGATGTGAAAGCTGATTTATGTAAGCTCCCTTTTGAATCAAACACCTATGACTTAATACTCTGCAATCATGTTCTGGAACATATTCCAAATGACGAAAAAGCAATAAAAGAAATTTACAGGGTTTTAAAACCGGGAGGAACAGCAATTCTTCAAGTTCCTTTAGATGAAAACAGAAATACCACATTTGAAGACAACAGCATCGTGGATCCCAAAGAACGTACAAAAATTTTTGGGCAATATGACCATGTCAGAATTTATGGGAAAGATTATTATGATCGATTTAAGTCTTCAGGTTTTGAAGCTAGAGCTGTTGATTTCATAAATACCTTATCAGAAAGCGAACAAGAAAAATTTGGATTGCCCAAGGATGAGCGGATACCCCTGGTCACAAAAAGTTAAACTACTTGTTCCATCCTTTGGAAAAATATTGCTTTATGGTTTCTTGGCTTGCAGTAATCCAGTAAGCCTCTGTGTTGGGTAAAGACTCAATCATTTCGATACTTTTATCTAGTGGCATTACCATCAGAGCAGTGGCATAAGCATCTGCTGTCATACAATCTGAAGCAATTACGGATGCACTCAAAACAGTTGACTTAAAAGCGGCTCCGTTAAGAGGATCTATCGAATGGACATAGCGTTCACCTGTGACCTCATCGATCTTAAATTTTCGATAATTTCCAGATGTAGCAATTGCTTGATCTTTTAAAGTTAAAGTTTGAATCAATTTCCGATCCTCATTTTGATTTGGATCATCTATGGCAATTCGCCAAGGATTTGATGATTTTGGATTTTTACCTCGAGCAACAATTTCGCCACCAATTTCTATCAGAAAATCTGTTGCGCCTTGAAGCTCTAAATAAGTAGCCAAAAGGTCAACGGAATACCCTTTTGCCAGGGCGTTAAAATCGAGATAAGTTGCAATATTGTTTTTGAATACAGTGCCTTCTGGAGTCAATTTTACTTTATCCCAGCCTGTTATGCTTTGCAAAAAATCTTTCTTTTGATCGGTAAGAATTTCAGGTTTATTTTCAGGGCCAAAGCCATAGGCATTTACCCAAGATCCAACTGTGGGATCAAAATAACCTTCCGTCTTGTTCCATATTTCAGTACTTTTTTCAAAAACTCTTGTAAAATGAATATCAACAGTTAACAATGAATCTCCCTGATTTATTTTAGAGATGTCCGAATCGGGTAGATAAGTAGACATGGAAGAGTTAATTACTGTAAACAGAGAGTCTATTCCCATTTGAATCTGATCGGTACTTACATTGATTTCACCGTATTGAACCGAATATGTTGTCCCAAAAGCAAAACCTTGATGCTTTTCTATCTGCTGACTGTCTTTACAACCAACAACAAAAAATAAAAAAATAAAATTACGCATGAGATTCTATTTTTTGAAGTCCTTGAAAATTGATAGCATAAGGATCTTTTTTGGTCAAAGGTAGTTCATAGTTGTCAGCGTGAGCCAACCCTACTCCTGCATAATATGTTGTAGCCTCGAACTTTTCTGCATGAGAACGAACTNTNTCCATAAAGGCTTTATCATAGTNCAGAGGATTGTTGGGGTAAGAAACTGAACGCACAATTACAAAGTGTAACTTTTTATCCTTCAGACAAACGAATTGAGGGTCTTTTTTGAGTTCTGAATTGACAGTCATAAACTCAAAACCTTGTTCTTCCAGTCTTTTCCCAACAACTTCCATCGCTAAGTTGTGTAGTTCTTGTTCAGTCATAAATTTACATTTAAAAAAAGGTGGCTCACATGAGCCACCTTTTTAAATATTATCCTCCAAAATCGTCGAAACGAACATTTTCTGGTGGGATTCCAAAATCATCAGACATCCGTTCTACCGCCTGGTTCATTAATGGCGGTCCACAGAAGTAAACTTCGATATCCTCTGGAGCTTCATGTTTTGATAAATAGTTATCAATTACTACCTGGTGAACAAAGCCTTTAAAGCCATCACCTTCTCCATCAAGTCCTTCTTTAACCTTCCAGTTATCTTCCTCAAGAGGTTCGGATAAGGCAACATAAAATTTAAAATTAGGAAAATCTTTTTCAAGAGCACGGAAGTGATCTAAATAGAAAAGTTCTCTCTTTGAACGTCCTCCATACCAAAACGTAACCTTACGTCTAGTTTTTAAAGTTCTAAAGAGTTCATACAGGTGTGATCGCATTGGTGCCATCCCAGCACCACCACCAACATAGAGCATTTCAGACTCTGAGGGGTTTATGAAAAATTCACCAAAAGGCCCAGAAATGGTAACCTTATCTCCTGGTTTTTTTGAGAAAATATATGAAGAAGCAATTCCAGGATTAACATCCATCCATCCATTTTTATTTCGATCCCATGGTGGAGTTGCAATACGAACATTTAACATTACTTCTTTTCCTTCTGCAGGGTAAGAAGCCATAGAATAAGCTCGCTCCACTGACTCTGGATTTTTCATTGTCAAAGGCCACAAATTGAAATTATCCCATTCCATTTTAAACTTATCATGTTCTCCGGAGTGTTCCTCTGGGTGAGCAGAAATGTCGAAATCAGAATATTTAATTTCACATTCTGGGATTTCAATCTGAATGTATCCACCAGCCTTGTAATCCATCTCTTCAGGTAGTTCAACTACAAACTCTTTGATGAAGGAGGCAACATTCCAATTACGAACTACGGTTGCTTCCCATTTTTTAATTCCAAAGACCTCTTCAGGAACTTGGATTACCATATTTTCTTTTACCTTTACTTGACAACCTAAACGCCATCCGTCTGCGATTTCTTTGCGAGAAAAATGGGGTTTTTCAGTAGGAAGAATTTCTCCTCCACCTTCCATAATTTGACATTTACACTGAATGCAGGTACCTCCGCCACCACAAGCTGATGGTAAAAATATTTTGTTATTCCCTAGAGTAGTTAATAATGTACTCCCTGATGAAACTTCAATATTGTTTTCACCATTGATCATCAAGGCAACTGGCCCTGAAGGCATTAGCTTGGCTTTAGCCCCCAACAACATTCCTACCAATAAAAATATGATTAATAAGAAAACAACAATACTCGCTAAAATAATAGAATAATCCATAAACGATTTTATAATTTAATACCCATGAAACTCATAAATCCAATTGCCATCAAACCTGTAATGATAAAGGTGATTCCAAGACCTCGAAGAGGTGCAGGAACGTTTGAATAGGTTATTTTTTCTCGAATTGCTGCTATGGCAATAATTGCCAAAAACCATCCAATTCCAGATCCAAATCCGTAAACTCCTGATTCGAGTACCCCACCAAAATCTTTTTGTTGCATAAATAGTGATCCACCCAGGATTGCACAGTTTACTGCGATTAGAGGTAAAAATATCCCTAAGGCTCCATAGAGAGCAGGAGCAAATTTTTCTACAATCATCTCTACCAATTGTACCATTGACGCAATAACAGCAATAAACATGATAAAGCTTAAAAAACTAAGATCAATTGATGCGTATTCTGAATCTAGCCAAGTTAATGCACCTGGCTTAAGCAAATAGGTGTCTAATAAAAAGTTGATTGGTACCGTAATTGATAGAACAAATATTACAGCAAATCCTAAACCAACTGCGGTTTTCACTGTTTTTGATACTGCCAAATAGGAACACATCCCTAAGAAGTAAGCAAATATCATATTCTCAATGAAGATACTTTTGACAAATAAATTAATGTATGATTCCATGATTTAGTTTTTTTCAATGAGTTTACGGTTTCTTGAACGTTGAATCCAAATAAAGATTCCAACAGTAATCAATGCCATGGGAGACAAGAGCATTAAACCGTTGTTTTCGTACCCCATTTCATAAATTGCATCTGGTACTACTTGATATCCGAATAGTTTTCCAGAACCAAATAATTCCCTGAAAAATGCCACAACAATTAAAATAAATCCATATCCTGCTGCATTACCAACTCCATCTAAAAATGATGCCCAAGGGCGATTGGCTAAAGCAAATGCCTCAAGTCTTCCCATTACGATACAATTGGTTATGATCAGTCCGATGAAAATGGATAGCTCCTTGTAGACATCATATGCATAAGCTTTGAGTACTTGATCTACCAATACTACCATTGCAGCAACAACTACTAATTGAACAATGATTCGAATACGGTTAGGTATCAGATTTCTTAACAATGAAATAATGACATTAGAAGCCGCCATTACAACAACAACCGAGATACTCATTACAATAGCTGGTTTGAGTTGAACGGTAATCGCTAATGCAGAACAAATACCCAAAACCTGAACGGTAATTGGATTGTTATCATCCATTGGATCAGATAACAAGGCTCTGTTCTTTTTTGAAAACAAAGCTTCTTTGCCTTTATTGACAAAAAATAAACTTGGTTTTTTTGGAGGTGTGTTTTTTTGCTTCATGAAATTAATTTTGGTAAGCAATTGTATTGGTTTCTTCGACTACTTCTTGAGCCGAAACTTCTTCAATAATCTCTTCTATTACTTCCTCTGTCGGAGTAGCCTGAGTCAATTTAAAATATGGTGTGTAATGAGCTAAACGTTCCGAGATCATATCCGTAACACCATCCCCAGTTATTGTTGCTCCAGAAATTGCATCAACCTCATGGTCGTCTTTATCCAAACCATTTGGGTCATTGTTGGTTTTGGAAACTGCAATTCCAACAAGTTTACCGTCAGTATCAAATATGGTCTCACCAACAAAACGATCTTGAAACCACTTTTGGGTAATCTCTGCACCTAATCCAGCTGTTTCACCTTGATGGTCAAAAACTACACCCTTAATTGTTTTCATGTCACTCTCTAAGGCAATGTACCCCCAAATAGCATTCCATAAACCTGCACCACGTAAAGGAACAATGTAAAAAGTTTGAGCTTCTACTTCAGCAACATACAAAGGAAACCGTTGTTGTTCAACAGGCTTTTTTACTTCTGTGCCCAATTGAATTTTAAATGCATTCACTTCCTCATCGGGAACACCCTTAAGTGTTAATGCCAGTTGTTGCTTTATGAACTCATTGTACAAATTTTCAGCTCCATCTCGATCAGTATTGATTCCGATAGTAGAAAGAATGTTTTGCATTTGTTCTTTACGAACATTTTCATTTTGTTTTTCTTTGAGTGATATTGAGGTGTAAGCCAAAGAAGAGGCTACTACAAATACCATAATTGTGGCAAAAAGAAAAGTGTATGAATTACTGTCTCTGTTCATAATTAAGCTGTTTTAAGTTGAGCTGATGACCAACGCTTTTTTCGTTTTGAAATATTGGCTTCAACCACGTAGTGGTCAATTGTTGGTGCAAATACATTCATCAATAAAATTGCCAACATTACTCCTTCTGGGTAAGCAGGGTTGAATACTCGAATGAGGATACAAAAGACACCTACCAATACACCATAGATCCACTTTCCTTTGTTGGTTTGTGCTGCAGATACTGGATCAGTAGCCATAAATACAATACCAAAGGCAAAACCTCCAACTACTAAATGATTCATCCATGGAAAACTCATTAGAGCATTTGCTCCCCAAAGATTAAATAAGAATCCCATTAGTGCCCCACCTATGATTCCTCCAATCATGATACGCCAGCTTCCAACACCTGTAAGAATAAGTATTAATGCTCCTACTCCTACCCATAGTGCTGATGTTTCAGCAATTGACCCAGGTATGGATCCATTGAACATTTCCATCATTGAATAACTCACATCATTACCAGCTGCCAGAGACCCAAGAATAGTCTCACCAGAAATTGCATCAACATTTGAAGCCTCAGATACCCAAACTTTATTTCCAGACATGTATGTTGGATAAGCGAAAAAGGCAAAAGCTCTAGCTGTTAGTGCTGGATTCAAAATATTCATTCCTGTTCCTCCAAATGCTTCTTTTGCGATCAAAACTGCAAAGGCAGTTGAAATACCAACCATCCATAAAGGAATATCAACAGGCATAATCATTGGAATTAAAAGACCTGTTACCAGGTATCCTTCATTGACTTCATGGCCGCGATAAATTGCAAAAATAAATTCTATGGTCAAGCCTACTACATAAGACACAATTATCATTGGAACAATTTTGTACGCTCCATGGATAAATGCATCCATAAAAGTAAAAACTTCTCCAGTTTGTATGAAATATTGATATCCTGTGTTGTAAATACCATAGATCAGTGTAGGGATAAGTGCAATAATCACGGTAACCATTGTACGTTTTAAGTCTACTGCATCTCTAATGTGAGCTCCTTTTTGAGTTGTATGATTGGGTACAAACATAAAGGTGTCAAATGCATTTACAGCTGGGGCAAATTTCTCCCATTTTTCTCCTTTAGCAAAAGGTTTTTTTATTTGGTCAATTTTATTTCTTAAAAAACTCATATGTATTGATTTTATCCTACTTCTTTAATCATTAACGCTATCCCTTTTTTTATGATGTCTTGTGCTTCGATTTTTGAAGTTGAAGCATAATCTATCAAACCAAAATCTTCAGGAACTACCTCATAAATTCCGAGAGCTTCCATTCTTTCAATATCTTCTACAATACAGGCTTTGATAAGTTGCATCGGAAATATGTTCATTGGAAAAACTTTTTCCATTTCTCCTGTAACCACTAGTGCTCGTTCTTCGCCATTGAGATTGGTTGTAACTTTTGATTTCTTGGATCCAAACAACCAAGAAAGTGAGGTTTTTGAAATACTTGGAATATGGTTATCTACAAAGGGTAGCCATCCAAACATACGGTATGTATTACCTTCTGGAATAACAGAAACTAAATTGTTGTAATAACCTGCATAGCCATCTTCTGATGAAGTTGTACCGCTCAACACATCTCCATTGATCACTCGAACTTCCTCTTCTTGATTTACCTCTGATGCTTCTAAATAAGGCTTCAAAGCTGCACCAATTGTAGTCTTGTAATATTGTGGCTTTGCTACTGAAGAACCAACTACTGCGATAGTTCGTTGGGAAGAAAATTGTCCAGTAGAGAATAAAATTCCTAAGTTAACAACATCTTCTGGTTCAACAACCCATACTCTATCCCCGTAATTGATCGGATCAATTTTATGGATTTGAACTCCAACGTTACCTGCCGGGTGTTTCCCTGAAACTCCAATTAACTCAGCATCCTTGATGGCTCCAAAAAAGCCATTGAACGATTCATCAAATGTTAAATTCACATTCCCTGATGTAAGTTTTTTGAGAACAGAAATTCCTTTTTGAAAATCCAGTTTATTATTTTTCAATAAAAATTCATAATCAACATCTAACGGCGCTGTAGAATAGGTTGAAATAAAAATTGATTTAGGTGAATCTTCAGGCTGAGCTATTGTATTGTAAGGGCGTTGTTTTATGAAAGGCCAACTTCCGCTTTTTAGAATAACTTCTTTGATTGCCTCCGCATCCATAGATTCAAAACTAGACACATCATGTGTAATGACCTCATCTGATTCATCAGCAGTAATGACCACCTGGAGGATTTTACGTTTAGCTCCTCTGACAATGGAAATTACTTCCCCAGAAACAGGAGAAACAAAATGAATTCTTGGATTTTGTTTTGAGAAGAATATGGGAGATCCTTTTTTTACAGATTCACCTTCTTTTACAATTAGCTTTGGTGTGATGTAAAAAAAATCATCAGGTTTGAGAACAAATGTCTTGGGTTTTGGCAATTCAACCAAGATCTTGTTTGCTTCACCAACTAAGTTTAGTTTTGATCCTCTTGGGATACGGATGTCTTTGGACATGAAATGAACTTTTAAATTCTAAAAATCACGCAAATTTACTAATTAAAACAGACTACTAAAAGTGGAAGTAAAAGGAATTTATTTTATTTATATTCATTCTAAATAAATTGTTTAACCAACTTCCATAGCTAACAACATCACAATCGAAATAATCCATAATGTTGTATCTTTAGAGCATGAAAGCCCTTAAGACATATCCAGCTCTTTTTTTAAGTCTATTTTCATCCCTTTTGGTGCATACTCAAGTCTTAAACGAAATAACAAATGTTAATTTTCTGAAGAGTATTTCTTTTAAATCAGAAACGGGCAAACATCAATTTCCTCTGATTGCAAAGGGAGAAACTTTCACTCTTCAATTTGACGATCTTTTGGCTGAAGATAACGACTATTATTATGTGATCGAATACTTCGATCACGACTGGAAACCCTCCAACTTGTATGAAAATGAATACCTATCGGGTCTTGACTATCAGCGAATTTCAAACCACAAAAGTTCTTACGGAACTCTTCAACGCTACACTCATTATGAATTGACCTTACCTAATGAAAATACTCAATTTCTAATATCAGGAAATTACATGATTTCTGTATTAGACGCGAATGATGAGCTTATGTTTCGAAGGAAGTTTTTGATTTATGAAAGACTGGCTACAATTGAGGCTGGTGTTTTTAGAAGCAGAGAACTCGAACAGTTTTCAACTCATCAAACGGTTCAATTTTCCGTTAACCCCATCGGAGTAAATGTACGTAACCCAAACAAAGATTTGAAAATCATACTTCTTCAAAACGAACAATGGGATACTGCCAAGAAACTTTCAAAACCTCAATACGTCATAGGAAAGGAATTACATTTCCGTTATGATCTCCCCGCACAATTTGAAGGTGGAAATGAATTTTTTAATTTTGACACTAAAGACAATCGTGTTACAAACCCAAGTATTAGCTACGTTGAACAGGAAGAACTTTATCAAACATATTTATTTACAGACCCAGAAAGAGCTAATTACCCCTACACCTTTAACCCAGACATCAATGGTGATTTTGTGATCAACACAGTAATGGGTGAAGACCCTGATACGGAAGCAGATTACACTCAAGTCCATTTCAGCTTGGCAAAGCAATATTCTCTGAGAGATGAAGAAATATTCCTTTACGGCAAATTTTCAAATTATGAATTAAATGAAAATTACAAGTTAATTTACAATCCAAGTTATGAAGTTTATGAAAGAACTTTGCTTTTAAAACAAGGTTTTTACAACTACAAATATGTATGGAAAACTGAAGAGGGATTGGAGAAAAATAAAATTAGCGGGACTCACGCCATCACAGAAAACCAATATTTAATCTTACTTTACCTTTGGGACATTGGAAATCAATATGATGCATTAATTGGAGTAAAAACACTTTCTTCTTTTGGCATAAAAAATTAACCCGTTTTTTGTTAATAATCATTATCTTGCAAGTGAGTGTTAATCTAAGCAAAATGATTCAACAAGTAACAAAAGGGATTCGTGTTTCGGTTGAAACTCGTTATGAAGGGAGTTTCTTAAAAAACAGTATTTCCCATCATTCTTTTCGTTATTTAATTACGATTGAAAACCAAAGCAAAGAAACAGTTCAACTTATCAAAAGACACTGGATAATTAAGAAAAGCTGTAAGCATCCTCAAATAGTAGAAGGACCAGGAGTAGTTGGAAAAAAGCCCATAATTAAATCAGGACAAGTAGTTCAGTATGAATCTGGTTGCATCTTAAATTCTACAACTGGGTCAATGAAAGGATACTACACCATGATTAATCACAGTTCTGCTAATGAATTTAGGTTAGAAATTCCTGTTTTTCAACTGGAGGCCCCTTTTTCTTTGAATTAAAATAACTTCAAAGAGACACATGGACAATTTTTTTTGTTTCAAAAAAATCTTCTTCATAAAAATCCGACAGAGCAAATATTTGTGATTTAGGGAAATTTTTTAGTTCTTCCGTCAAATCTCCTCCCTTTAAATACAATACACCATTGGGTAAGTTGTGTTTACTCTTTTTACTAATATTTTTTTTTATCCAAGGAACAAAAACATCCATTCGGGTTACTGCTCGACTGACTATAAAATCAATTGGTCGTTTAAATTCTTGCGCTCTTTGATGACGAGCTTCTACATTTCTCAAATCTAAAGCTCGACTTATTTCTTGAACCACTTTAATTTTTTTTCCGATACTATCAATTAAATAAAAATCTACTTGGGGAAATAAAATTGCCAATGGGATACCCGGAAATCCACCACCAGTCCCAACGTCTAGAATTTGAGTCCCTGGAGCGAAATCAATTAAACGCGCAATACTCAATGAGTGAAGTACATGCCTTTCATAGAGCTCGTTAATATCTTTTCGTGAAATAACATTGATTTTCTCGTTCCAGTTTCTGTAAAGTGATTCCAATTGATTAAATTGCTTTTTTTTTCTGGGGGATAATTCTGGAAAGTAATGTTCAACGATATTCAAAATGTAAATTTTTACCAAAAATAGAATTAGTTAAAGAAATAACCCACAATTAATTGACCAAGTATGTCTAGAGAAAATAAACCACTACGATTTTCAAGAAAAGATCCAAAGAAATTCTTCATAACTCTAAACAAACGCGTTAACGACCATTTTAAAAAAATAAACGCCCCTAAAACAGGAAACTGGAAACTTTACGCAAAAACAGGGATTATGTTTACGTTGTTTGTAACCCCCTACTTTTTGATTTTGTTTACGGATTTTAATGTTTGGATAAAATTAGCCCTTGCTTTGCTTATGGGTGTTGGTATTGCTGGCGTTGGAATGAACGTTATGCACGATGGAAACCATGGTTCTTTTTCAAAAATTCCATGGGTTAACAAAGTTATGGGTGCTAGTATTTACTTTTTAGCTGGTAATGTTCACAACTGGAAAGTTCAACACAACATACTGCATCATACCTACACAAACATTTATGGACATGATGAAGATCTTGAAGCTGGACGAATCATTCGTTTTTCAAAACACAGCGAATGGTTATCCATCCACAAGTATCAACATTTGTACTTTGTATTTATCTACGGCCTCTTGACCTTAAATTGGGTCTTAACTACCGACTTTCTTCAAACCTACCGGTACATTAAAAGAAAATTAACTTACAGAAACGCACTCCAACCCATACGTCAGTGGGTTATTTTAATCTCAACAAAGTTGATTTATTTTGGAATTTGGATTGTAATTCCAATATTGTTTTTGGAAATAGCATGGTGGAAAATTTTAATCGGTTTTTTTCTAATGCATTATGTTGCGGGGTTAATTTTAAGTCTCGTATTCCAACTAGCCCACATCATCGAAGATGCTCAAATGCCTCTACCTGACAAGAAGACTGGCACAATGAAAAACTCATGGGCAATACACCAGTTGCTTACTACAGTTAATTTTTCAACCAAAAACAAATTTGTGAACTGGTTTACAGGAGGCTTGAACCACCAAATAGAACATCACATTTTTCCAAACATTAGCCACATACATTACACAGATATTGCTAAAATTGTTAAAAAAACCGCAAAAGAATTTAATTTACCCTACAACGAGTACAAAACTACCAGAAGTGCCTTATTTTCGCATTTCAAATATCTAAAACAAATGGGGCTTCAACCTTCATAAACTCGTTACTATTATTATGAAAGCATTATCGGAAAGAATTAACAGCCTACCTGTTTCGGCAACTTTGGCTATGGCTGCAAAAGCACGCGAACTAAAAAACAATGGCATTGATGTGATTGGACTCAGTCTTGGAGAACCTGATTTCAATACTCCTGAGTACATTAAAGATGCCGCAATACAAGCAGTTAACGACAACTACAACTCCTATTCACCTGTCGATGGATATGCCGATTTAAAGGATGCTATTTGCACAAAATTTAAACGTGACAATAACCTCCAATACAAACCTTCACAAATTGTAGTTTCTACAGGAGCCAAGCAATCGATTGCAAATTTATGCATGGTGTTGCTCAATCCAGGAGATGAAGTATTGCTACCTGCGCCGTATTGGGTAAGTTATTCAGCAATTGCAACTTTGGCAGAAGCAAAATCAATCATCATTCCTTCTTCAATTGAAACGGATTTCAAGATTACACCCAAACAATTAGAAGCTGCTATTACACCGAAGACAAAATTGATCATGTTTAACTCACCCAATAACCCCAGTGGAACAATTTACACTGAGGCAGAATACAGAGCATTGGGGAAAGTGTTAGAAAAACATCCTGATATTTACATCCTATCTGACGAAATTTACGAACACATAAATTACGGAACTCCACACTTTAGTATTGCTGCGATTCCAGAATTGTATGATCGTACAATTACAGTAAATGGTGTTGCAAAAGCCTTTGCTATGACGGGTTGGAGAATTGGTTACATCGGAGCTGCCGAATGGATTGCCAAGGCTTGCAACAAAATGCAAGGACAAATAACCAGTGGAGCAAATTGCATAGCACAACGTGCTACCATTACTGCACTTTTAGAACCAGTAAATAAAATTCAATACATGGTCGATGAATTTAGTCATCGTAAAAACCTAATTATCGGATTATTATCCCAGATTAAAGGGTTCAAACTAAACCAACCCGATGGCGCTTTCTATGTTTTTCCTGATGTTTCTTTTTACTTTGGAAAAACAATTGATGGCACAACCATAAACAATGCAAGCGACTTTGCATTATTTTTATTAGAAAAAGCGCATGTTGCAACCGTAACTGGAGAGGCCTTTGGGAATGAAGATTGTATTCGAATATCTTACGCTGCTTCTGAAACAAACATTAAAGAGGCGGTTAAACGTATTGCAAGAGTATTGTCTTAAAATCATAACTACTTCAAAAACAAAAACCAGCAAAAGCCGGTTTTTGTTTATTTAAATTATCTTTAAAGTGATACAATCAGTCCCAAAATCTGTACCTAATCATGAAAAACTCACTTATCCGATCTGAAGTTTTCAACAAGCAAAAAAATAAAATCCTAAAAGTAAAGGCTATCAGCGCATTTTTGGCTATTGCCATTTAGAAATGGGAACTCGTTTACGACACCTTAAAATTCTTTTGAAAGGTTTAAATCCATAAACTAAAAAGCCGACCCGTGTCGGCTATTTAGTTTATCCATTTACAACCTCCTCTTGATGGTTGATTGATTCTTGATGAATTGCTTTAAAAATCTTCAAAATAAATTCTTCTGACAAGCCTCTATCCTTTCCTTCTAAAATCATTTTACCTAAAATCTCGTTCCATCGTTTGTTTTGTAGAACAGCAACATTCTTAGATTTCTTCAACAAACCTATTTCTTCAGCAACCAGCATACGTTTCCCCAGAGTATCGAGGATGGTCTGGTCAGCAATATCAATTTGAGTACGAAGATTATTTAAAGCAGTATTGTAGGCCTCTTCATGATCACTTTCTTTTCGAATTTTAAGATCTTTCATGATTTGAATTAATCTTGTTGGTGTAACTTGTTGAGCAGCATCGCTCCAAGCATTGTCTGGATCCCAATGTGACTCTACCATCAAACCGTCAAAATTGAGGTCTAGAGCTGTTTGACAAATATCAAAAATTAAATCTCTTTTCCCCGTAATGTGTGAAGGATCACATATCATAGGAAGGTCTGGAAATTTATTTTGTGCCTCTACAGCAATCTGCCATTCTGGATTGTTTCGGTATTTTGTCTTTTCGTATGATGAAAACCCTCTATGAATCAAACCAAGTTTTTTGATATTAGCCGTGTACAAACGCTCTACTCCACCGAGCCAGAGTGCAAGATCCGGGTTAACAGGATTTTTTACCAACACAATTTTATCGGTTCCTTCTAGGGCATCTGCGATTTCTTGCATGATGAAAGGACTTACTGTTGATCGAGCGCCAATCCACAAAATATCTACATCGTGTTCGATCGCTAACTTTACATGATCTTTATTTGCAACTTCTGTAGCTATGAGTAAACCGGTTTCTTCTTTAGCTTTTTGTAACCACTTCAAGCCAATTGCTCCAACGCCTTCAAACATTCCGGGACGGGTTCTTGGTTTCCATATTCCTGCACGAAGAACTGTTACGTCTGAATCTTTCAACTCATGAGCAATTTTTAAAACTTGTTCCTCTGTCTCTGCACTACAAGGACCTCCAATTACTAGTGGGTGAGAAAGACCAAAGTCGTCAAGCCATTCTCTCATCTGAGATTTATTTTCCATTTTATTTTATTTTATTTTTTACTAATTCCATTTAATATTGATGTTAATTGATTGGTGTTTTTCATTTCTTGAAACAATTCTTCATAGTCATCGTTGATCAATAAACTT
>PAOB01000006.1 GCA_002708445.1 Candidatus Arcticimaribacter sp. | reverse complement strand
CTACTGATTTTGCAGGTGCAGATTGGATTATTGGAGGAGCTCAAGACAACGGAACTTATTCTCTGATAAACTCAAATCAAAATAAGACTAATGGTACTGAAATTCAAGGTGGAGACGGTGGAGATACTTTCTTTGATCAAGTAGGTGGAGATTATTATATTTCAAATTACACCCACAATGATAAAATCCTGAGAGGTGAATTTAATGCACTTGGATTGATTGATATTAATTTTGGACCGGAATGGGTTGAGCTCAATAATGGGATCGATAATTTAACCGCTGACTTGTTGATTCCAGATAATGAAGGAAGTTTTATAAATCCTGCTGCATTGGATTCTAATCAAGATGTTTATTTTTCAAATGCTGGAGATCGAAATGGTGCGAATTCCATCAGAGTTATAACAGGTCTTGAAAGAGGTGGTACTCCAGCCACTTTTCTTATTCCGTCGGTATCTACTGGTGCTGATTTTGTAACTGCTCTTGAGGTATCACCCTTCACAACTGATCGAACTACTCTTTTTGTAGGTTTGAAAAGTGGTGAGGTAAAAAAAATAACTAATGCTCAAGATCTTGGTTTACATGAAATTACCTCAGTTTACAGTCAACTAGGAAGTGTCTCAGATATCCAATTTGGAGATAATGAAAATGAAATTTACTTAACATATTATAATTACGGTTTAAATACAGCTGATAATAGTAACATAAGATATACTAATGACGGCTTTGCAGGTGGGGAATCATCAAACAAGGAAGGTGACTTACCTGATATCCCTGTTTTGACCATACTAAATAATCCATTTGAAGATGATGAGGTTATTGTAGGTACAGACTTAGGAGTCTGGAGAACAGCAAATTTTGGTGCAGATAACCCCAATTGGACTTCTGCATATACTGGAATGGAGGACGTTGCAGTACGTGATTTAGACTATAGGGGAGTTTCTGCTATTGATAATCGTGTTTTAGCTGCCTCATATGGTAGAGGTATTTTTGTGGGGTCTTTCACATCGAATTCCAATCCACCAATAACTGTAGCTGACGATATCACAGTTGCTGAAGGTGGAACAGCAACCACCACCACTGGTGGAGCTACGTCTGTATTATCAAATGATAGTGACCCTGATAGTGATCCAATAACTACTGATCTAGTTACTACAACTTCAAACGGTATTTTAGAACTAAGCGCAACAGGAACGTTTACCTACACCCACAATGATACAGAAACAACAACTGATACCTTTTGGTATAGAGCTTATGACGGTAGTGTTTATGGAAATACAGTTTCAGTAACCATAAACATAACCCCTGTTCCTGAATGCCCTGATGTTCAAAATCCATTATCTAACATAAGTGTTGAAGAAGATTCAAATCAAGAACAAATTAACATTACCAACGTATTTATTGACCCTGAGGGAAGTACCTTGACCTATACCGTGACCAATACAAATTCTTCTTTGTTAAACGCTTCTGTTGTATCTACTCTAGGTTTTCCTAAAACACACACTTTATTATTAGATTATCAAGCAGATGCCTTTGGAACTGCCACCGTTACAATTTTTGCAAATGATATTGGATGTGGATCTCTTGTACCTCATGAATTTCTTGTGACTGTAAGTCCTGTTAATGATCTACCTGTAGGAATTTCGGATACAGTAACTGTTACTGAAGGAGGAACCATTACTGTAACAACAGCAGGTGCTACCTCAGTTCTCTTTAATGATATCGATTCTGAAGGTCACACTCTTACAACAGGTATCGTTGCAGGAGCAATAGCTCCAACTGTATCCAAAGGAACAATAACCTTGTTAGATGATGGGTCTTTTACGTATACTCACAATGGAGATCAAAATCCTGGAGATATTAAAACAGATGATTTTTTCCTTTATAGGCCTTACGATCAGGGGGCTGGATTGAGAGCTGATTTTGGAAATACAACGACAGTCACCATTGAAATTTTGCATACCAACGACTGTCCTACAGTAAATGTCCCTATCGATGATTTCATCGCAGAGGAGGATGATCCNNACGATAATATTGATATTAGTTCTGTGTTTTCTGATGAAGAAAATAATGCAATTACAATAACCGTNAGCAGTACAAATTTAGCNTTACTNTCTGCAACAAAATCATCAGCNACCACTTTAACGATCGATTACGTTGATAATATGACAGGGAGTAGTACAATAATATTGTATGCCACAGATAACTCAATTGAATGTTCATCTTTAGCCAGTTCAAGCTTTGTAATTACTGTAGATGCTGAAAACGATACTCCAGTAGGTGTTGCTGACTTTATTAATGTTTTTGAGGGAAGCTCTGTAACTACTACTACAGCTGGTATTTCTGTGATCGGTAATGACACAGATACTGAAAATGATGATTTAACCGTAATTAAATTAACGAATCCTTTATGGCATAAAGAAGGCGGTGATAATTTTACTTTACAAGCGAGCGGTACTTTTATTTATAATCACGATGGCAGTGAAACTGTAACTGACAGTTTTACGTATCGACTCACTGATACAAATACCACCACAGATGTTCTTGTTTCAATAAATATAATTTCAGTGAATGACTGTCCTGTTGTTAGTGTTCCGTCAATACCTGATGTTGATGTTGATGAAGATGCAGTAGACACAGTGATAAATCTAAATGATTATTTCACAGATGCTGAAAATGATCCTTTGTCATATTCTTTTACAAATGATAATACAAGTCTAGCTACTGTAACACTTTTATCAGCAACTTTAACAATCGATTATATTGCAGAACAAAATGGAACAACAACCATAACCATATTTGTCGACGATACGCAAGGCTGTAATACCACCCAAGATATTTTTGTTGTGAATGTGGCTGATATAAATGACTTGCCTGTGTCAATCGGAAATACACTTAATGTAGATGAAGGAGGTACAGTTACAACCACTATAAATGGATTCAAAAGTTTATTAGATAATGATACAGATGCGGATAGTGAAAACCTAACAACTACAATCGTTACAGACGCACTAAATGGAACTCTAACATTACAATCATCTGGAACATTTCAATATGATCACTTCGGAACTGAAACCACTACTGATACTTTTCAGTATAGAGCGAATGACGGAAGAGATGACGGAAATACAGCTACTGTAACTATTACAATAAATCCAATTAATGATTGTCCTGTTTGGAACGATGATGATTTTGCGACTCAAATTAATACGGTTACAAAAGATGAAGATTTCACCGCGTTCAATTGGCCAAACCCATTACAAAATTTCATTACTGACCCAGACAACCCATCTCATACGATTACTGTTTCCTATACTAACAGTGATATTGTTTCAATAACAATCGATGGATTGGGCCGTTTATCTTATACAAGCATACCCAACGGATATGGCAGTTCAACTGGAACAATAACCATTGATGACACAGAATGTAAGTTGTACCAACCCATAAACATAATAATAACAGAGAAAAATGATTGTCCAACTCTAGATAATCCAATCAATGACATAACAGCAAACGAGGATGATCCTGACTTATTTATTCCTCTAGAAAATGTGTTTTCAGATGTAGATGATACAGATGTTTTAGTTTATACTGTTACCTCAAATGACCCAAGTCTAATAGCTACAAGTATTACTTCGACAGCTATTGTGATTGACTTTTTACTTAATCAAAACGGAAGTACTTTTGTAACCGTGCTTGCAAAAGATGAAGATATTAATTGTACTGTTGATGATGTGTTTACAGTTAGTATAACCCAAGAAAACGATCGCCCAACAGGAGTAGAAGATGTCATAAGTCTAGTCAATGGAGGGACAATAAGTGTTCTTAATGATGCGGTAACCAATTCGGTGCTATCTAACGACAGTGATCCAGAAAGTGATCCTATAACAGCAACACTTGTTTCATCTCCAAGTTTTGGAACCTTGACGTTCTTAAATAACGGAAACTTTACCTACACCCATAATGGATCTGCTACTTCAACGGATAGTTTTAGCTACTCACCCATGGATTTGGGAGGTAATGGAAATACAACTACGGTTACGATTTACATCAATAATTTACCCGTAGGAGTTGCCGATACCATACAAGTAATTGAGGGTGGGACAACAACAGTTACAACAAATGCATCAACAAGTGTTTTATCAAACGACACTGATGCTGACGCTGGTGATTCCTCAGTTTTAACCGCTTCTGTAGGAACGAATCCGGTTTATGGAACACTGGTTTTAAATTCTGACGGATCATTTAACTACACTCATAATGGTTCTGAAAATTTTTCTGATAGTTTCACTTATATCCCATTCGATCAAAAAGGATACGGTCTTCCAACTACAGTATCTATTTCAGTATCAAATACAAATGATGCACCCGTGGCCTATCCCGATAACATAATTGTTGGTTTAGGATTAACTACTTCTTTATTAGCAAATGGTACAAACAATGTGTTACTCAATGATACCGATACTGACGGCGATGTTTTATCAGCAACACTTGTTTCATCTCCAAGTTTTGGAACCATTGTTTTAAATCCAGGAGGAACTTTTAGCTATATGCAAGATGGTGCAATGAATGGAGGCGATAGTTTTACTTATAAAGCCAATGATGGTGAAGCAGACAGTAATGTTGTCTCTGTTACAATAGCACTAACTTGTTCACCTTGTACTGAATCTAGCGTTGAAGGAGGCATTAATGGAGTTGTCTTTACCTATAAAGGATGCGATTGTAGGGATTATGATGTATATGTTCCAAAGGGGAAAACATTTATCTTTTGCCACCTGAATAATTCAATATCGATTAGTCAAGGAAGTTATACGGTCATCACAACCAAAGTATGTAAATAATTTACTATCTCTCCTAGTTTTCGGTTGAATTCGTAGTTTCTACTAATTTTCCGTTTTTGTAGATAAGACGCTGTTTAAGTTTACCATTGGCTAAGAAGTCTTCCCAGATACCATCCTTTCTCCCCTTTGAATCAAACATGAGTCGCTTACGTAATTTACCATTGGAAAAATAAAATAAATTTTCACCGCCCAAAATCCCATTTGTAAAATGGTTTTGTTCTTTTAGAATACCATTACTCCAATAAACCATTCTTTTCCCATGAAAATTTCCGTTTACATAATTTACAGACTCGTAAAGCTGTCCGTTCTCATAATACTGTTCCTCTAAACCATTGAGGACACCATTTTTGTAAAATAAATTACGAATCAAAGATCCATTGATGTTATATTCAGTATATTGATCATTAATCAATCCTTCGAGAAGATTAAACTCCAACAATACACTCTCATCATCCTCAGCAAGTTTGTAAACCCTTCCAGTGTATGGTTTTCCATCTAAATAATGAATAGATTTGTTATCCAAAGTTTCAATTATCAAGTCATCCAAAGAAATTCCTTGATCCAATGAACAACCAGATAGGAAAATGAATAGAATAAAAAGAATTGAAAAAGTTGAACTTATTTTTTTCATTATTTTTTTTTGAAGATATAAAATATTTGTTACTTGAATTAATTAAGTCTGTACAAACAATTTTTTCATAAATAAATTCATAAGTTGAAAACAATAAATTGTTGTTATCGAAAAACTAAGAGTCATAAACTAACACATAAATTCAATAGAACATTTTACCTTTAGTAATTTTTTCATTGCATGTTTGAAAAGATGTATGAAACACACTCATATCCACTCTCCCAAATTAATGAATAGAATATCTCAATGAGAATGTTTAGCTATGCTAAACATCACAGATCAATATGGATTTTTTAAGGGATTCTAAAGGTTTATCATTCTTTGGAATAAATTCTTGAGCCACCACGCCTTTGTATCCTGTATCAACAATAGCTTTTATTATTGCTGGATAAAAAAGTTCTTGAGTTTCGTCAATTTCATTTCTTCCGGGAACACCTGCTGTGTGATAATGTCCAAAATATTGATGATCATCTGTTATGGTTCGGATGATGTCGCCTTCAGAAATCTGCATATGATAAATATCATAAAGCAACTTAAAGTTTGGTGAGTCTAAACGTTTGCACAATTCAATTCCCCAACGAGTATTGTCACACATGTAATCGGGATGATTTATTTTAGAATTAAATAATTCCATTTGAATCATTACACCCAGTTTTTCTGCTAATGGTAATATTTTTTGTAAGCCAGATACACAATTTTCTAGACCCGTTTCATCATCCATTCCTCTCTTGTTTCCACTAAAACATATCAGGTTAGTAAAACCAGCTTGAGCAACTTGTTTTATGAGTTTGGTGTAGTTATCTACAAGCAATGGATGGTATTTTGGGTCATTAAAACCCTCTGTCAAACTAATTTCAGCTCCATTACACATGGTAGATTCTAAACCATATTTTTTCAAAGTATCCCATCCTTCTGGACCTATTAAATCAATACCAATCAGACCAAATTCTTTTGCAATGACACACAACTCCTCCAAACTTAGATCGGGATAACACCATTGACATACAGAATGGTTAATGTTACCTTTCAATTGACTTGAAACCTCGTTGGCTTCTTGTTTGGTAAATCCTGTTGATCCTATGAATACGGTTGAGGCACTTGCAGCTAATGTTTTGATTAGATCTCGTCTTTGCATATTATTTTTTTTGATCATTTAAATATTTGTATGGTTTAACGAACGTTGGATCGAATGACAATCGCATGCAATAGTTTTTGAGAAAATCTTTTAACGAACACTCCAAGTTTTTCTTTCTTTCCAAATGAAACTTCCCACTTTTTAGTTTGTATTGCACGAATCATTTTCCGGCAAAAATAAGCCACTTCCAAACCGTTTTGAGTTCCTGGATCATCGTGATTTAGCCGCTCTCCTGTTCCAGTCAATGCATTAACAGTAACTTGAGTTTGAACAAAACCCGGACAGATAAGTGTAACGTCCACATTATCCTTTTGATGTTCCATACGAAGCACATCAAAAAAGCCATGGAGCGCATGTTTTGCTCCACAATAACCCGATCGAAAAGGTGACCCAAATTTCCCCATTACACTTGTAACTACAGCAAAATGTCCTTTTTTTCGTTCAATAAAATGTGGAAGTAACGCTTTGGTTAGCGCTACTGTTCCTAGGTAGTTTATGTTGATTAGTTCTTGGTAAACATTAAAATTTGTTTCTGCAATCAAAGATCGTTGACTTACCCCTCCGTTATTTATTAAAAGATCTATTGAACCAAAAAATGTTGTTGCTTTTTTCACATGTTTTTCCATTGAATCAAAATCTTTTAAATCCAAGGGAAGAATTTTTATGTTCTCTGGATAAGCACAGGAATTTCTTACTGCTTTAAGTTCAGCATCACGACGTGATGATAAAATCAATAATTTCCCTTGTTTAGAATATTGCCTTGCTAATTCTGCACCAATACCTGATGATGCTCCTGTAATCCATATGATTTGATTCATTGTATTTTATTTTACAATTCCCAACCTTCACGGTAATCACGCCCAACAAATTGATTAGCATCTTTCAGATTGGTGATTTTCATATTGTCTCCATCCCAAAGTAATTTCTTGCGTCCGTAATACTCCATATTTCTGTTGGTTCCTTTTCGAAGCAGGTAACTCCGAATTGCAATATTCCCCATCAAAACAGTTTCGGTCAAAGGACCAGAATAATCAAAAGAGGAAGTCAGCGCCTTGTGTTGATCACTATTGAACCCTGCCTTTATGGCATCAATCCATTGCGAATGATGTCCAAACTCAGGTATTGTTTGTTTGTGTTGCTCAAATGTTAGGGTAGGTTCACCTTTCCTAAATAATTTAGGGTTTTCTCCGTAAACTCCCGTAGTGATGAGTCCATGTTCTCCTATCATCATTACTCCATTCCCTCCTCCAGGTTCTCCAATATCCTCTGTAATTGGAATTAAATCTGGGCGAGCTGGGCGAATTCCACCATCGGTCCAAGTCATAACCATTGGGATATCGTTTTTTTCGGTAGGGTCAAAGTTAATAGTTACTGAAGAAGATGGAGGACATCCCTCTGGGATGTGTTCTGGAGTCCACATTTTGGTGTAAACACTTCCAACACTACATTCTACGGCAGTTGGATAATGCAAACCTAAGGCTTTAAATGGAATATCAATAATATGGCATCCCATATCCCCCAAAGCTCCAGTCCCATACTCCCACCAGCCTCTCCAATTGAAAGGATGTAATGAAGAACTAAAGGGACTTTTTTTGGCAGGACCTAACCATAAATCCCAAGCCAGCTGATCGGGTTTGTTTTGCGGATCTGATTGAGGTTTTGGAATACCTTGAGGCCAAACTGGACGATTTGTCCATACTTTTACTTCAGAAACTTTTCCTATTAAACCAGAATCAATCCATTCTTGAACCCTAAGTTGTGCAGGGTTAGAAGCTCCTTGATTACCCATTTGACTGACAATTTTATTATCCCTTGCTTTTTCGGTTAATAACCTAGCTTCCTTGATGTTATGGGTCAATGGTTTTTGAACATAAACATGAATTCCTCGATTCATAGCTTCCATAGCTATTACACCATGGGTATGATCGGGAGTTGAAACTGTTATTGCATCAAGATTTTTCTCTGAATCCAAAAGCCTTCTAAAATCATCATAAAAATTTGCTTTAGGGAAATCTTTAATCGTATCCAAAACTCCATGTTTTCCTTTAGGATCAATATCACATAAAGCAACTACTCGCTCTCTTCCATTTACAGAAGCATTGATAATATCACTGCGCCCTTTTCCACCCGCTGCTATTCCAGCAATATTGAGTTGATCACTAGGAGCTAAAAAACCTTGACCACCGAGAACATGACGAGGTACAATCATAATTGATGATGCAAGAATTCCTTTTTTGAGAAAGGTTCTTCTTGAATTGTATTTGAAGCTTTTTGATTTCATAGAAATGGTTTTAAAAATCAAAAATTACAAAAAAAAAATTAGAGACAAGAAGTTAGGGTGTTCTAAATTTTCCAATCCATTTAGATTCCTGCTTTTTGAACAAGGCGCGAATATGTACAGGGCGTTTCAATTGAAGATATTCTATTTGTGTAGCTTCAAAAATAATTTTCATAAAATAATGTTTTCCTTTCAAGAAATCTACAGAAATATCTGATTCAATAAAAGTTCCTGGAGCTAAACGCGTGGTGTAGTCTTTCTGAGATGCGGCAGGTTGTTGATCAAATAAAGAATTGTCTTCGGTCATTTGAATACAAGTTGCTTGAACACGAATTTGCGTAAGTTTCTCTGGATCATAAAAAAGCAATTCTACATTTTTATTGTTTTCTAAACTCAAAACCTTTTGAGAACGCGCATCTGAATAAATAGTAAATTCCTTTTTTTTGGAATCATAATCTCTAAGCACAACCACTCTGAGCTCTGGAATATTAGTATTTGAAGTTGCTAAATTAAAAAAACGAAAGCTATGCTTTTTATGAGTCAATGCGCGAATCCATTCCTCTTCGCACTTATTAAGTATTCGATCAAGCATCAATTAGCATTGTTAAGTTTCTCCCAATTCCTTACTCTGAGTTGAGCATTAAACTCGATATCTTTCCAAAATAAATTGACATCAGCAAAGTGATAGCTTTTTATGAATGAAAGCCAAAAACGCTTAGGAATTTTAGGTACAGATGACCATAGTAAACCATCTACAACTTCGATTTCAATTGCATTTTCATAAATAACACCGTCAACATTAAGAGTTCCAAGATGGTTTTCTCTGGAGGTTTTTATTTCTTCATTCCATGTAATGGGGTTTGTTGTAACACCGCCTTTATACCATTTTTCATAGGTTTTAGGAAAATTCTTTCGTTTGTAGGTATTCCAACTCACAAATCCCCCTACTTGATCGGGTTGGGTCATGGGTTTTATTGTTTTAAAATCTTCAACCTTTACTCTAATCCCAGGAAGATAAGCAGCTATCAAGCTGTTTTGAAGATCTTTATCGTCAAAATAGTCTTTAACTAACTCCTTTGCCATGATACTTCCCTGACTGTGACCAGCAATGATTATTGCTTTGCCATTATTGTAATTATTTAAATAAAACTCAAAAGCTCTTGACACATCATCATAAGCTACCTTCCATGAAGCTGGACCATCTAAGTCATAAGGAGCCACATAGGTTTTGTAATGGGATTGTCTGTAATAAGGAACATAAATGTTACCAGCTTTTGCCCAACTAGAGGCTTGAAATTTAACAGACTTCGTAAGAACATCTTCCCTCAAATCTTTACGCTTCAGATCTGCATTCCAAAGAGAATCTTTTTTGTCAGTCAACAGGGTTGGATAAATGAAAAAAACATCAGCATTATGAAGTTCTGGTTCTCCAGTAATTTCTTTTAATGCTTCGGGGTATTGTCCCGGAAGAACAGCCCAAGAATCTACATTTGAATAATCAGGAGCTTCTGGGATTGGAGTTTCTGAGAATGGAAGGGTTTTGTACGAAGTTTTGCAACTAAGTAATAAAATCAATGAAAAAAAAAGTGATATTTTGATTCGCAATTTTTTTTTACAAATATAGTGTTTTCAAAATTTTAATTTCAGGTGATTTTACTGAGATCATTCTAAATGTACACAAGATAAAAATAGTTGTAACATTTTCTAACATAGTTTTTTCATAACTTTAAGCAGTAAAAAAAATATTATGAAAACTCTATCGATCCTTATCGTAAATTTATTATTAGCTGTATTTCTTATTTCATGTGACACAAAACCCAAAAAGAAAAAGCATGCTGAAGTTTCCATTGAAATGAAAAAAATTAATGATACACTCCTAAGAGCAACGATAACAACTATTATGGATAAAGATGGGAATGCAACAGAAGAAGTTGAAGTGATTGAGGGTGCCCCTGGAGTAGTAAAGGCAAAAGTTGAAGAGCATAAAAGTAAAGTCTTACATGACAAACCTCATCAAATTCATCAAAAAGTAGAGAAGAAATTACAATTTTCATTGGAAGCAAAAAGCGGAAGCAACACAAGTGGAACAGTAACTTTATTTGAAAAAGAAGGGTATGTTACCCTAGAGGCTCACATCAATGGTTTGGATGAGGGCGTTCATGCAATACACATTCACGAAAAAGCCGATTGTAGCGCTGATAATGCAACATCATCCGGAGGACATTGGAATCCAACGTTTCAAGCTCATGGAGCCTGGGGTGATGCAAACGGTTTTCACCAAGGAGACATTGGTAACTTTACTGCTGATGCTAACGGTCATGGTATGATAACTTTTAAAACAGACCTATGGTGCATTGGTTGTGATGACAAAGAAAAAAATTTAATAGGAAAAGCAATAATCGTTCATCAAGGGGAAGATGACCTAACCTCTCAGCCCTCGGGTTCAGCAGGCGCAAGAGTTAGTTGTTCGGGTATCATTTTATAAAAAAAATTCCTTGTAACAAAAACTTTTTTTTAACACCCATTAAGTATAGAAATCTAGATGCACTTAAATGAAAATGATTTTTTGCAATTGCTCGAAAAGCATCAAAACATTATTCATAAAATATGTCGCATCTATGCATATGATTACTCAAATCAGAAGGACCTCTTTCAAGAAATCAGTATTCAACTATGGAAATCATATCCAACTTTCAAAGGGAAATCAAAATTTACAACTTGGATGTATCGTGTTGGTCTAAATACTGCAATAACACTTTACAGAAAAAATAAAAAATTTCTTCGTGGAGAAGACTATTCAAAACTTTCTGAATTAAAAGCCGATGATGGTTATGATGAAACAAAAGACAATCAAATTAATTGGTTGTATGAAAAGATAAACACCTTCTCAGAAATAGAAAAAGCCCTCATTTTGCTGTATCTAGAAGATAAAAAATATTCAGAAATAGCTGAAACCATGGGGATATCGGAAGTCAATGCCCGTGTCAAAATTAGTAGATTAAAAAGAAAATTAAAAACCATGCTGGAGCAATAAAATCATGAATAAACTAGACGCTTTAAAGAAAGAGTGGAAAAATCAAAAATTTGAATTACAGTTGACCAAAGATGAATTGCATCAACTAACACAAAAAAAGTCGGTTTCTTCGATCAAATGGATTTTTATATTCAGTTGTTTTGAATTTTTTGCTTACCTCCTTTTTCCATTTTTTATTCCCGATTATTTTGAAGCTTTTGAATACTACAGAAGCATACATCTTTATAATTTTTCGATCCTAGTTAATGCTCTAGGATATATCATACTTTCTTATTTTATGGTGCAGTTTTATCTGAATTATCGAAAAATTAAAACCTCAAACTCAATAGCTTTTTTAATTGAAACTATTATTTCTTCCAGAAAATCAGTAAACAAATACGTTGCTTACAACATAAGTTTGTTTCTTTTGTTTATTATTTTTGTTTTAATAAACGCATTTAAGTATGATGAAAATTACATTGAACTCCTGAGTATTGGATCCACAATAAATGAAGATTCAATTGTAAAAATGGTAATTGCAATAATTGTGATTATGATAATGGTATTGTCAGTCTTGCTTGTGTTCTATTACATTATCTACGGAAGATATTTTTATCGATTAAAAAAACTTATTGAAGAATTAGAGGCCTAAAGTATCTACCACTCGCGCTTTTTATTTAATTCTTCTTGCTCTTTAATTTCCTCGGGGGATAGTACTTTTAGAAATGAAGAATGTTGCTCAATAGCGAATTCAATTTTCTTTAAAATAGAATCAACCGATTCATCATCATAATCTATTTCTAGAGGTTCTTTAATAACCATAGATTGTAGAATTCCTTTTTTCTTAATCATAAATCCTTTCTTATCAAAAGACCTTCTGAAACCGTCTATTACAATAGGAACTACAACGGGTTTGTATTTTTTAATTATGAAAGCAGTTCCTTTTCTCATAGGACGAAACGGCTTGGTTGTTCCTTGAGGAAAAGTAATGACCCATCCGTCATCTAATGCTTTACCAATACTCGAGATGTCACTTAATTTAACTTGACGGTTTACATCCTTTCCTGATTCTCTCCAAGTACGTTCTATTGAAACAGAACCCGCATAGGCTAGTATTCTGGGAAGTATTCCCGATTTCATTGTTTCTTTTGCAGCAACATAATAAATATTCAACTTGGGGTTCCATAAATAACCAACATTCTTAATGCTGTCTATTCGACCACTTAAACTCGCATTAAAAACATGAAACATAGCTACCACATCTGCAAAATAAGTCTGGTGGTTAGAAACAAAAAGCACTTTTTGATCAGGTAAATTTTTAATAATATCAGAACCCTCTATTTTCAATTCATTGAAGCCTCTGTATCGTCTGTGCGACATAAAACCCAAATACCGGATCAACATTTTTTTTAAAAAAAGTATATGACCAAAAGGATTTCTTTTTAGTATTCCCATAATTTAAAATCATCTAAAGATAACATTATTCTTTAAGAGCGGTAAGAATAAGTTCCTTCATTTCAGAAAGAATTGTTGCGGTTGCTCCCCAAACCTTAACATCATCTCCAAAGATGTACATAGGAACATTTACTTCACCAATATAGGAGGTTAAAACCTTGCCTCTGGTCTCATTAACAGGAGATAACAAGTCCGAAAGAGGTACTTCAATAATCTTTTCAACTTCTTTAATCTCTCTTTCGAATAAGAATTTATTCTTCATAACTCCAACAAAAGGATAAACCATAGAATTACTGGGAGGAATGTAAAAATCTGTCAATGCCACTACTCTATTGATATGCGATGAGGGTACATTAATTTCCTCATTCGCCTCTCTTAATGCAGTGTCCCAAAACGATTTATCTGCTGAATCCATTTTACCTCCTGGAAAACTAATTTGACCCGAATGAACCCCTGAATACACAGAACGCTGAATCAACACAAAATGAGTTTGACCTTCCTCACTGGGATAAAACAAAATTAAAACTGCAGACTTTTTAGCATTTTTTTGGTTTAATGGAGTATCTATCAATTCTTGAATACGAAACAACGGAGCCATTTTTTTTTTGGGCTTCAATTCCTGGTAAAGGTAAATCGATTACTTTTGGAAGAAGAGATACAAATTTTGAAAAAAGCATGATAAAATGAAAAAAAAGATCCTTTTTATTGTTGTAATGTTTAATGTTGTGGGCTGTAATGAAGCACCAAAGAAAATAAAAACTATTGAAAAAAAAGTTGAACCCAAAAAGAAAATTGTAAAAAAGAAAATTCTTTTAGAAGAGCCATTACTTTTTTTAGATGAAAAAACAGCTATCCCATTTTTATTTGATTACCAGCAAAAAAACAAGGAAAATAAAGTTAGAATTAGTACAAATTTTGGAGATATTGATCTAATTCTTTTTGAAAATACGCCCTATCATCGAGCAAATTTCATCTACCTTACAAAATTAGGCTACTTCAACGATACTTTTTTTCACAGAGTTGTTCCTGATTTTGTAATCCAAGGTGGTAATTCTGACCATCCAAATACTTGGTTAAAGAGAAGGAAAATAGGACGATACCTACTACCTCAGGATAACGACAAAGGGTATAAACACCATCGTGGAATACTGTCAATTCCAAGCAGTGAGGAGAAGAATCCTCATAAACTAGCATCTCCTTATGAATTTTTTATAGTACAACAAAAAGGAGGGGCATACCATTTAGATCAAAACTTTACTCCTTTTGGAAAGGTAATAAAAGGCATGGATGTAGTTGATGAAATTTGCTCACAACCGATTGATAGTAGAGAAAACCCAATCAGGAATATTAAAATGAAAGTTACGATTTTAAAATAGTATAAGATATTATTATTATATTTGAAAAATAATAAGATTATTAAATAATGACACTTACCCAACTTAAATACATGATTGCAGTTGCAGAGGCTGGAAACTTTACTGTAGCTGCCGAAAAATCATTTGTAACACAACCTACTTTGAGTATGCAAATACAAAAACTAGAAGAAGAATTTGGAGTTCAAATCTTTAACAGATCAAAGAAACCCATACGATTAACCAAAGTAGGATCAGAAATCCTCGTACAAGCTCGAAAAATCATATCGGAATCAAAACGAATGGAAGATGTAGTTGCTCAAGAAAAAGGATTTATAGGAGGTGGCTTTACACTTGGAATTATCCCAACCGTTATGCCAACTTTGCTCCCTATGTTTTTAAATACATTCCTAAAGAGCTACCCCAAAGTTAACTTAAAAATAGAAGAACTTACAACTGAAAGTATTATAGAGCGATTAGCAGAAGGAAAACTAGACGCTGGAATTGCATCTACCCCACTGAAACACGAAACCATCATTGAGCGTCCGTTGTATTACGAACCTTTTGTGGCATATATCCCACAAGGACACAGACTGTCCAAAAGTGAAAAAATTAGTGTTGATGATATTGAAAATGAAAATGTTCTTTTATTAGAAGATGGTCACTGCTTCAAAAATCAAGTTCTATCGATGTGCGCATTAACAAAAAGTGGACTTAACAAGCAATTCAACCTCAAAAGTGGGAGTTTTGAAACCCTTGTGAATTTAGCCAATGAAGGTTTGGGAATGACCTTGATACCCTATTTAAATTCAATGAATTTATCTGAAAAAAATTCTAAAAATATCAGAAACTTTCCTGTACCCTCTCCTGCAAGAGAAATAAGTATTATCTACCCTAAAAGTCAATTAAAACTACAAATCATCGATGCTGTCAAAGATAGCATAAGCGGTGTAGTTCGCGGTGCAATAACCTTTGAAGATGTTCAAATCATCGTTCCTTAAAACGATATTTCAGATTGAAGATGAGGGGATTGAGCTACGAAAATACGACACCAATTTTCTAGTTTTTCAAGATCTTCAACATCAAGAACTTTTGTTGCTTTCCAATACTCCTTGAAAAATAAATTGGAATCAAAACTTACTTTCTTTAAAACCAAAATACAATACTGATAGTTGGTCATACTCTATTAAATTTTTGCTCAAATTAGTCTGGAATTTTTAAAAAACATGTTTAAAAAATGTTAAAATTACTAGTGGGTATTGCATAATACCATATAAAAGATATATATTTGCATAGTATACTACTTTGCTAAACTTAATTCTATGAATGATAAACATAAAAAACTATGAAAATTGAAAACACCAAAGCACAAATGCGAAAAGGTATTTTAGAATTTTGTATCCTCAAAATACTTAGCTCCAAGGACAAATATGCATTCGAAATAATAGAAACCTTAAAAAAGTCAAAATTATTGGTCGTTGAAGGAACCTTGTACCCACTTCTTACAAGATTAAAAAATGGGGGGTTATTAGAATACCGATGGGAGGAGTCAACCTCTGGTCCTCCCAGAAAATATTATTCCATCACAGAAGAGGGAAAACAATTTCTAAAAGAACTTCACTCCTCATGGAGTGATCTAAATAAAGCAGTTACATCACTAACCAAAAATTCTTAAATAATGAACACAACTGTAACAATTCATCTCGCACATATTTTATTTCATATTGATAGTGACGCTTATGATCTACTAAAAAACTATCTAAACAAATTAGAAAAAAGCTTTTCCAAAACCGAAGGTAAACAAGAAATTCTTGAAGACATCGAAGTACGTATCGCTGAATTATTTTCACAATACACAGTTAGAGAAGGATATGTAATCTCAGAGCAAAATGTAAAAGACGTTATTGAAACCCTGGGAACTCCGGAAGATATCGCTGATGAGGATTTTGTGGAAGAAAATTCTAAATCAGAATCTCAAAAAAAACTGTATCGAGATTCAGAAAATAGAATTATTGGTGGGGTTGCAAGTGGTCTTGGACATTTTTTTGGAATTGAGCGAGTCTGGATACGATTAATAATCATACTACTCATACTTTCATCTGTCGGTGGAATAATATTCATTTACATTTTACTTTGGGCAATTGTACCGGAGGCGAATACTACCGCAGAGAAATTAAGAATGAAAGGGAAACCTGTTAACATCTCCAATATCGAAAAAAAAATCAAAGAAGGTTTAGAGGATGTGACTGACAAAGTAAAAAACGCAGATTATTCTAA
Source organism: Candidatus Arcticimaribacter sp. (assembly GCA_002708445.1). Classification (GTDB taxonomy): domain Bacteria; phylum Bacteroidota; class Bacteroidia; order Flavobacteriales; family Flavobacteriaceae; genus Arcticimaribacter. The sequence continues at coordinate 109,688 of PAOB01000006.1, read as the reverse complement.
AACGGTAGATTCTTTAAAAAATAATTCTGTAAAATTTTCAGAGGTACTTGAAAAGATAGCTCAGATATTAATAAAGATTTTTACCAACATAATCGGTTTTTTTATGATATTCATATCAAGTATTGTTCTGATTTGCTTACTCTTTAGCTTAGCGATATTCGGTTTCATAAGCTCAATGGAGCTCCCGCATGAACTTTTATTTCTATCAATAAATTCTAGCTTACCGCTTTGGGGGTTCTCCATATTGACATTTCTAGGAGTTGGTATTCCTTTTGTCTTTATTTTTACTCTTGGACTTAGAATGCTCACTTCAAAAAGTAAACTAATGAGTAATACTACCAAATACACTTTAGGTGTTATTTGGATGACTACACTGCTAACAATTGCATTCACAGTAGCTAATGAATTCAGATCAAAAGCATTTACCGCAAAGAATTCTCACACTGAGCGAATTGACATCAAGCTTGAAGATACGGTAAAGGTAAGTATGAATAGAGTTGAGTATGATAATGAAATTTTGATTTTCAATTCAACTCATTTAATTTACAATGATCAAGATGAATTAAAATTACTCAATGACGACCTACGTCTAAACATTTCCGAAAGTACTGATCAGACAACAGAATTAAAAATAGAAAAAGAAGCTAAAGGCTTCAGTCAAAAGAGAGCAAGAAATAATGCAAATAAGATTGACTACCAGCATGAGTACTTCAACAAAAATCTTTTATTAGATGATAAATGGATCACTTCAGTAACAGAAAGTAGAAATGAACAAAAGGTGAAATTGAATTTAAGTGTATCGAATGGACAATACATTTTTATCGATTATGAATTTGGTCCTTACATGCAAAGAAGAATAAAAAATGATCAAAACTATTCCAGGAAAAAAATTGCTGGACATCTATGGAAAATGAATAATGGAAAATTAATTTGCCAGGATTGTGTTTCTGATGATAAAAAAATGATGAATGATGATGATCATTTTCAAATTAAAGTATCTGATGATGAAACTAACTTTGAGCTAAACATTAGCGAAGAAGGCATTAAATTCAATAGTGTAGAGAATTAAATAACTTGAAAAATAAGGGTTTATCATTGGGTGAAAAAGAGTTTGATATGATTGAAAAATTACTTGTCAGAAAGCGGATAAGTACTATATTTGCATACCGAATTTTTCGGGGTGTAGCGTAGCCCGGTCATCGCGCCTGCTTTGGGAGCAGGAGGTCGCAGGTTCGAATCCTGCCACCCCGACAATAAACTCATTTTATGAGCCTTTAACACATTTAACGGGATGTGGCGCAGCCTGGTAGCGCACACGCCTGGGGGGCGTGGGGTCGCAGGTTCAAATCCTGTCATCCCGACAAATTACATGTTAATGTTTTTGTTTAGAGGAACTACTCAGTTCCTCTTTTTTTTTTAGCCCTACACAAAATAAAACAATCAACTTTTAATTTGAATTAAAATGTGAATTACAAATCAATAAAAAGTAAAGAGTAGAGCCCCCCCAAAATTTGATGCATTAACAAAAGCATCCTTTTTTAAATTATTTGGATTTCAATTTTTGAACCAACTCATCTTGTAAATCTTCCTTTTATTTGTATTTTTAAGATAAAATCAGTAGCATGAAAAAAATTCTTTCCCTAAACCTAATATGTACTCTATTCTTTATTTCAAGTTGTGCTCAAAAGCATGGTCCAATAATTCAAAACGAACAGAGTCCAAATTACATCACCGAAACTGTTATAAACGGTATCGACATCCCTTGGGGAATGGCTTTCATTTCTAAAGATGAAATTTTAGTAACCGAGAAATCAGGTATTCTTTACAGGGTTTTTGAAGGAAAAAAAACAGAGGTTTCAGGCCTTCCAGAAATTTATGCACGCGGACAAGGTGGACTTTTAGATGTTGCTACTGCTCCAGATTTTGAAACTTCAAAACTCATCTTTTTTACAGCAGGTTCTTCTGATGGTGAGGGATCTGGTGGGCATACAGCTTTGTATTCTGCAAAGTTAGAAGCTGACAAGCTCACAAATCTAAAACAATTGTACAAGGGAAAGGAAAACTCAAAAAAAGGACAACATTGGGGTTCTCGAATAGCCTTTGACGATAAAGGATACATTTATTTTTCTATCGGAGACCGAGGCAACAGAGAAGTCAACCCCCAAGACATTACTCGAGATGGTGGAAAGATTTACAGACTCAATCTTGATGGAAGTATTCCGAAAGACAACCCCTTTTACAATGAAGAAGGAAGCAAAAAAGCGATTTACTCTTTCGGTCACCGCAATCCTCAAGGAATGTTAAAACATCCCAAAACTGGTAAGATTTGGGTACATGAACACGGCCCAAGAGGTGGAGATGAAATCAACATCATTGGTGCAGGAAAAAACTATGGATGGCCCAAAATAACCTATGGCATCAATTACAGTGGTACTCCAATAACCAGCGATCGAGATCTCCCTGGTCTTGAACAACCATTCTATTATTGGGTACCCTCAATTGCACCATCGGGTATGGTATTTTCAACATCTGAAAATTATCCAAAATGGAAAGATAATCTCCTAGTAGGCTCATTGAAATTTGAATATCTTGAACTTCTATTAATTGAGAACAACAAAGTTAGAGAGCGTCACAAAGTCTTAGAAGGAATTGGACGAATACGCGATGTAAAACAAGGTCCCGATGGTTTAATTTACATCGGCGTTGAGGGAAAAGGTATATTAAAAATTATTCCTAAGCCACCCCTGAACTAATTTTGTTATGAAAAATTTATTTTACATCTATTGCATCAGTTTATTCGGGTTCCTAAGTTATGTACAACCTCAAAAAACACTAAAAAAAAGTATTTCTGATGGAAAGGAAATTTATCAAGATTTTTGTGTCCAATGTCATATAGACAACGGAAAAGGAGTTTTGGGAACGTTTCCACCACTCGCAAAGTCTGATTATCTGCAAAACAATATCGAGGCAAGTATTCGTGGAATTAAATATGGTCAGCGAGGTAAAATAACAGTAAACGGAATAGAATACGATGGAATAATGTCCCAACAAGGTCTTGATGATGAAGAGGTTGCTGATGTAATGAATTACATATTAAATAGCTGGGGTAACAAAGCAAAAGAACAAATAAGTATTACTCAGGTTGCCGAAGTTCAAAAAAAATAAGTATGCCTTTTAAAGAGTTTTTAAATTTTCTTGGAAGAAAAAATAAAACCTATGCATTGTCCTACATTGCAATTGCGTTTCTATTTATCATTTGGATTCTATTTCTGGATGCTAACTCCTGGATGACCCAAAGAGAATTGAATTTGGAAATTGAAAAATTAGAGCATCAAAAGGAAAAATTAAAAAAAGCAATCAATAGAGATCAAAAAATGATTAATCAACTTGAAGACATAGATAGCCTAGAACGTTTTGCCAGAGAATATTATGGTCACAAAAAAGAAAATGAAAAAATTTTTCTAATCGACACTTCCTCTGTTGATGAAGAAAAGTGAAATTTTGACTTGAAAATTTACTTTCAGATAGTAATAAATAATTGTATTTTTAAACTCTTAAATAGTCGAACATGAGTAAAGTCATAGCAATAGCAAATCAGAAAGGTGGAGTTGGTAAAACGACCACATCGGTAAATATTGCTGCAGCCTTAGGTGTGCTTGAAAAAAAAGTGCTTTTAATTGATGCCGATCCTCAGGCAAATGCCACATCCGGGATCGGAATTGATGTTGAAAAACAAAAAAAAGGCACCTATGAGTTACTCGAACACACTGCTAAAGTTGAGGAGACTATCATCAGAACTGAATCTCCAAATCTAGATTTAATTCCCTCTCACATCGATTTGGTCGCTATTGAAATTGAATTAGTAGACAAACATGAACGAGAGTACATGCTTCTCAAAGCAATTGAAAGCGTAAGAGATCAATACGATTACATTTTTATTGATTGTGCTCCCTCTTTAGGATTGATTACTTTAAATGCTCTTTCTGCTGCCGACTCTGTTTTGATTCCCATTCAGTGTGAATACTTTGCCTTAGAAGGTTTGGGGAAACTTTTAAACACCATAAAAAGTGTTCAAAAAATCCATAATAAAAATCTTGACATTGAAGGTCTGTTGTTAACGATGTATGACTCTCGACTTCGTTTATCCAATCAAGTGGTAGAAGAAGTTAAAAAACACTTTGGGAAAATGGTTTTCAAGACAATCATTCAAAGAAACATTAGACTCAGTGAAGCACCTAGTTTTGGAGAAAATATTATCCAGTATGACGCAACAAGTAAAGGAGCCCAGAATTACCTCAGTTTAGCACAAGAAGTACTCAAAAAAAATAAAGGAAAATAGAAATGTCCAAAACAAATAAAAAACAAGCTTTAGGTCGTGGATTGTCTGCTTTACTTCAAGATTCAAAAAACGACATCAAGTCTGCAAGTGTTAAAAATGCAGATCAAGTCATTGGCAACGTAATTGATTTGGAACTAAATCAAATTGAGGTAAATCCATTTCAGCCTAGGACACAATTCAACGATGAAGCATTGAAGCAATTGGCTTTCTCAATCAAAGAGCTTGGAATCATTCAACCCATAACGGTTCGGAAAATAAACTCGAATCAATATCAGTTGGTTTCTGGGGAACGAAGATTCCGTGCGGCCAAGTTAATTGGGCTTTCTTCAGTTCCCGCATTTGTAAGGTTAGCCAATGATCAAGAATCACTAGAAATGGCTTTGGTTGAAAATATTCAAAGACAAGATCTAGATCCCATTGAAATTGCATTGTCTTATCAGCGATTGATAGAAGAAATTAAACTTACACAAGAAGCACTCAGTGAGCGAGTAGGAAAAAAAAGATCGACAATAACAAACTATCTGCGGTTATTAAATCTTGACCCTATCATACAAACAGGTATGCGCGATGGATTTCTTACCATGGGACACGGTAGGGCTTTGCTCGCTTTAGATGAAAGAGATGATCAGATTACCGTTTATGAACGAATAATCACAGGAGAATTAAGTGTTCGCAAAACCGAAGCAATTGTTAAAGGTTTAAAAGAAGGAACTTCAAAAAAGATTACTCACAAACCCTTATTTATTCAAGAGGGTATTGAAGATTTTGAGAATTATTTTAATTCAAAAGTTTCCATCAGCTACAAACAAGATGGCAAAGGTATTATTCAAATCCCTTTTGATTCTCAACAAGATTTCAGTCGTATGAAAAAGTTGTTGAATCGTGAAAAATAAAATTACTTTAATCTTAATTCTACTTTTTTCATTCAATTTTGTTTTTGCACAAAAGATTCAAAAAGATACTTTAACTCGAAAACAACTTTTAATTAAAGACCCCTTAACCCCTTCTAAAGCAGCATTTTATTCTGCTGTAGTTCCAGGATTAGGACAAATTTACACTCGAAAATACTGGAAACTCCCCATTATTTATGGAGCTTTAGGAACCTCGGGATATTACTATTTTTACCAAAGTAGAAAGATGAAAGTCTTTCGAGATATTTACAAAAGAAGAATTGCAGGTTACACTGATGATATCTATGCAAAACGTATTTTTCAGAACGACCAACTAATTCAAGGAATGAATTTCCATAAACGATACAGAGATTTATCGGTTTTATTTTTTATGGGCTTTTATCTTTTAAACATTCTCGATGCTAATGTTGGAGCACATTTAATGCAATTTAATGTCGACAATAAGCTGACTTTCCGACCTCATCTTGAACCTGATCTCATAGATTCCAATCTAAATTATGGCCTCACGCTGAATATTAAACTTTAAATCATGAAGATAGCACTTTTAGGGTACGGAAGAATGGGAAAGGCCATAGAACTAATAGCCATTGAACGAGGACATGATGTCGTTGCAAAAATCGATCAAGACGAAACTTATTGCAATCTTTCTGATGCAGATGTTGCGATTAATTTTAGTATTCCAGAAGCTGCAGCTGAAAACATCAAAACTGCTCTAAAAATCAATATCCCTGTAGTTTGTGGAACAACAGGATGGCTAAATCAACTCAAAGAAATAGAGGATTTTTGTAAAGCTAAAAACAGTGCATTTATTTATGCTTCTAATTTTAGTGTAGGAGTAAATCTATTTTTTAAACTCAATGAAGTTTTAGCCAAACTGATGTCATCTCACAAAAGTTATCAGGCGTCAATGAAAGAGATTCACCACATACACAAACTGGACGCACCGAGTGGAACTGCCATAACTCTAGCCGAAGGAATTGTTGGACAATCAGATTACACACAATGGACGATTAACAAAGTAATAAAAGAAAACATGCTCCCCGTTGAAGTTGATCGGACTGGAGAAGTTCCAGGTACTCACACCATTAAATATGAGTCAAGTGTCGATTCAATTACCATAGAACACGAAGCTCATTCACGAAAGGGCTTTGCACTTGGGGCAGTTATTGCTGCGGAATGGATACAAGACAAAAAAGGTGTTTTTTCGATGAAGGACGTACTCAGTCTTAAATAAAATGTAACAAAAAAATAAAACTGTCTTCTAAACAACTAAAAATAAAACTCAGATTATGACAATATTTCAATGGTTTTTATTCTTCCTAATTATTCAAGTGATTCATTTCCTGGGAACCTTCCGATTGTACAAAAAAGCAGGAAGAAAAAGTTGGGAAGCAATTATCCCTATTTACAATGCCATTTTATTAATGAAAATTATCCGAAGACCTAAATGGTGGGTTATTTTACTTTTCATACCAATCATCAACTTGATGATGTTTCCTGTTGTATGGGTTGAAACGCTTAGAAGTTTTGGTAAAAACACTTCAAAAGATACCCTACTCGGTATTGCTACTTTAGGATTCTATCTGTTTGTGGTAAATTTTGATCCAAAAACAACTTACAATAAAGATAGAGATCTTAGCCCCAAAACTTGGTTTGGAGAATGGGTAAATGCTGTGTTATTCGCTGTCATAGCTGCAACATTGGTACACAACTACTTCATTCAACCATACATCATACCCACTGGATCACTCGAAAAAACCTTGTTGATTGGTGACTTTTTATTTGTAAGTAAATTCCATTACGGTGCCCGCACTCCTACCTCTGCTGTTTCTTTCCCTATGGTCCACGATACCATACCAATCATCAAAACAAGATCATACCTAAAAAAACCACAACTGCCCTACTTTAGGCTTCCAGGTTTTCAAGAAGTAAAAAGAAACGACATAGTTGTTTTCAGTTGGCCTGCTGATACGGTTAGGAAGTTCTTTGTAAAAGAAAAAGGAATAAAAAAACCAATTGACAAAAAATCCAACTATGTAAAAAGATGCGTTGGAATTCCTGGAGATACTCTAGAAATCATAAATGGTTTTGTGCATATCAACGGAATACAAAACAAACTTCCCGAACGAGCCAGAACACAATACTCTCATTTTGGATACAACAAAAAAGGAGTATCCTCTAAAATGCTTTTGGATAATGGATACAAAGATTTTACCAGAAAATACAGGATTGAAAATATTACTCAAGAAAGTTATGACGCAATATACCCATACATATTGGGAAGAATTTCAAATGACATCAATAATTTTGTAGTAATAACTCCATCGGCTGGTTTACCCTTTAAGTTACTCGGTAAACTGAGATTAAGAGTCAAAGAACTTTTGGATGTTCAGAAAGAACTTACTCTTACCCTAAAAGAAGCTCAAGAACTGCAAGAAATAGGAGTTTTGGATAGTGTCGTCAGAAAAATAACCAAAACAAAAACAGCGAATTCTAACTTTTTCCCCAATGAAATTCCGTATAATTGGAATGAAGACAACTTTGGACCAATCTTAATCCCAAAATCTGGGATGACTGTAGAACTCAACGAGAGTAATCTGTCCCTTTACAAAAAAATTATTCGCGAGTATGAAAACAATACCTTAACCAAAAAAGGCTCATCTCTATTAATTAATGGAAAAGAAGCCACAACATACACCTTTAAAAAAGACTATTTTTGGATGATGGGGGATAATCGTCATCGATCTGAAGACAGTCGTTATTGGGGGTATGTTCCAGATGATCATGTTCTTGGAAAACCGATACTGATATGGTTTAGTATTGACGGAATTAATGATGGAATAAAAAACTGGAAAATTCGATGGGATCGACTCATGACAACCGTAGGTGGAAGTGGAAAATCTATTTCATTTTTCCCTTATGTAATGGCTTTAATTATTGGATGGCAGATTTTAATTTATGTCCGCAAACGAAGAAAAACATAGTGTGTCCATCGAAATCATCAGTTCTTACATTCCTAATATTGCCACCATGGCATTGCTGTCAAGACAAGAAAAGGTAGTCATTCAAACTAAAGCTTTTTATCAAAAACAAACCTACAGAAATCGCACTACTATTGCTGGAGCGAATGGAATCTTAAATTTAAGTATTCCTGTCAATCGAAGCTCAAAAGAAGAACGTTTAAAAGAGATCGAGGTTAGCATTAATTACGAGGAACAATGGCAAAAAAACCATTGGAAATCATTTAAAAGTGCATACAGCTCGTCTCCTTTTTTTGAATTTTATGAAGATGATCTGAAAGAAGTATTTTTTACCCATAAATCCAACTTAATTGATTTCAACACAAGCTTGCTCTATTTATTTTTGGAATGGTGTGAAATAGAAGTTGAAGTATCAATGAGTCAGGAAGAAGTTGTTTTCCACCCAACCACAAATATGCTTATAGCTTCAAAGGAAGTATCACCTTTATCCTTTCCAAAATACACTCAAGTATTCGATAATAAATTTGGCTTTTTACCAAACTTAAGTGTTTTAGATCTCATAAGTAATTTGGGTCCTGAAAGTTCTTCTTATCTAAACCTTATTGATATCAGTCCCATGCTAGAGTAGTAATTATGGGTAAATGATCCGATAATTCAATATCATAAGAATTAAAAGTGTTGACTTTAAAACTTGGGTCTGTAAATATGAAGTCAATTCGTAGCGGAAAAAAAGAAAAATTGAAGGTAGTACCCAGTCCTGTTCCTGCCTCAACAAAAGTATCTAAATGATTTTCTTTCAATGTCCTGTAAATTTTAGAAAACTGAGAATTATTTAAGTCGGTACAAATGATTGTGGGATAATTATTTTCATTATCAATCTCCTGAAACTGTTTTATTTGTTTCAATTGCTTTTTAAAAACCTGATTAAACTTAAGCTTCAGCTCCTCAGAATTAACTTTAGTAATAACGGTATCCTGAAAATCGATTCTTAAAGACTCTAAGTGTAAATTGTAGATACGAGTCTTTTTTCCACGATGTTCAATATCTGAAAAAATACCACTATTGGTAGAATTGTTAAAATCGATGTAGCCGCTATTGACTATTGGGAATTTAGAAAGTATTGCAACTCCAGATTTTCCGTTTGATTGAATCGGCTGGATGTAGCGATAGGGATAAGAAGAAAATTCGGGCGCTTCCCTTCTTGAATATTCCTGTAAACAAACAATATCAGGTTCTTCTTGATCAATAAAGTTTTCAATTCTCTTTGGAACATCAACCTCTTTTATCCATCCGTATCGATTAAAAAGACGCACATTGTAGGTCATTACTTTAAGGGTATTGGCATCCATACGCTCAGCATTTCTCGGAAATTGATACAAAAGACCCCATTCCCCATAACCAATCAGAAAGGTAACCATAAATAACAAAAAGGCCCATTTCATTTTTAGAAGCCAGTAAATAAAGAAGCCCACATTAATCAATACTAAAGCAGGAACAAATAAGTTTAAAATTGAAAAATCAAAAAAAGAAGGAATACTTCCCATCAACATTAATTGAAAAATCAATAACGGAATGTTAATTAGAAGTGCAATTTTTTCAAAAAAGGTTAATTTCATTATATCGTTGGGGAGCTTTAATTATTTTTTCCTGCTTTAAACAAAAAGTCTTTTTCTTTTTGTGTTAGACTTTCATAACCCGATTTACTAATTTTATCAAGAATTGAATCAATTTTTTCTTGCTGTAAATTACTCGGATTTTCTTTAGTCCTATTTTTTGACCGATGAACGGTTCGCATGTTATTCTTTTTATTAGAAACAAAAAATGAATTAAAGTAACTCCAAATACGATCAAAAAAAGCACCAATATCATTCCCTTTTTGCAATTGATTTGCATAGATAAAACCAATTAAAGCTCCACCCAAATGAGCTAATCGACCACCAGCATTTCCGTTAGGTATTTGAAGAATATCAAGAATCACAAGTGCAATTCCGATGTACTGTAGTTTTATGTTAAAGAAAATTACTCTAACTTCTTGATTAGGAGTGTAGGTTGCAACAAAAATTAAAATGGACATAACCCCAGCCGAAGACCCTACCAATGGGGGAAATATTCCATTAAAAACTGGAAACACATTGTAGCTTATTAAAAAAACTAAACCTCCTGTGATAATCCCAAGAAAATAATTTTTAAGAAACTGCCTCTCTGAAAATAAATTCAAATACAAACGAGATGCAAAAAACAAAAGCAACATATTCCATAAAATATGACGAAAACCTCCATGCAAAAAACCATAAGTTATTAAAGTCCAAGGCCGATAGAGAAGTACATCAAAATTGGGTAGTAATTCAAACCATGAAAAAAAAGATGCATTGGGAATTTTAAAAAGATAAAAAAGGGATTGAAGAAAGAAGGGAACAACGAAAAAAAAGACATTAACTACAATCAGTTTTTCAGCAATAGAAAATCTTTCAAATTTGTATTTTAAATTATCGAAAGTACTCATAAGTCCCATCGGTTATTATTGAACTGCCTGTTTTTCCAATAGCGCATAATCATAAAACCAGTTATTGCACCTCCCAAGTGAGCAAAGTGAGCAATGGGTCCAATAGAAAAAGAACTAAATCCAAAGAAAAGATCTCCCAATATCATAAAAGGAATCAAATACTTAGCTTTAACAGGAACAGGAATAAACATCAAATACAACTCCGCATTTGGAAACAACATTGCAAAAGCAACTAAAATACCATACAAGGCTCCAGAGGCTCCAACCATTGAGGCATAATAAGATTGGTAGAATCCAGATACTTGATCCTCACTAATACTATCTAGTATTGAACTGCGATATTGACCGCTATTGAGAATTGTTTCTATTGCATCTCGACCGTATCCTAAGCTTATCAACTCGGAGTAAACCGAACTGAATTGAAAATGATAGACAAGTAATTGAATTATTGCAGCGCCAAAACCAGCAGATAGGTAAAAAAAAATAAGTTTATTTTTACCCCACAACTGCTCTAGTGGAGAACCGAACATGTACAATCCAAACATATTAAATAAAATATGATTAAAACTTCCATGCATAAACATATGAGTAAGAGGCTGCCAAAATTCAAAACGAGGATTTTTAAAATAATGTAATGCAAACCAATCGTAAACTTCATTACCCAAAAGATTGACTGCAAGGAAAAAAATCCCATTGATAATCAGTAGGTGTTTTATGGTGTCGGTAATTCTTCCCATCAATTCAATTTTTTCTCTAGATCTTCTTGAGTCAAAGTAACAAAAATCTGTCGATTAAATGGAGATATTTGGGTTTCTTTACACGCAAATAAATCATCCAAAAGTCCTTGTTGTTCCTCGGCTTTCATAGGTACACCTCTTTTGATTGATAAGGTTTTAGCTAAAGATTTAGACAACACATCAGATTGACTAAAACTATCGGCAGGTAAGTCGCTTTCTAGTGAAGCAAACAGATTTTCAAAAATATGTGGAATCTCATTTTCAGAACTGGAAACTGGAATACCTTTTATGATGATATCCGGTTTTGAATTCAGTTCAAAAACAAAACCCGCTTCCGAAAGAACATCCTCTAAATCATACAAAAACACTTGTTGAGTAGGGGTCAATTCTAATGAATATGGAAATAATAATTGCTGACTTGCAGTTTGTTTTTGAGTTATCGTTTTTAAAAATTGTTCATACAAAATTCGCTCATGTGCGCGTTGCTGATCAATTATCAAAAGGCCTGACCCAATAGAACTTACAATGAATCGATTCATTAATTGAAAAAGTTTTACGGCATCGAAATTTTTACCTTCCATGCTTTCATTCTCCAAAAGTGTTGGGATTGGTTGAGATTCAACTTCTACATACAAACTCTCCCAACTGGCTTCTTTAGGTTTTGAAAAACGAGGTGCATCTGGATTCTTAAACGGATTGAAGTTGGAATCCACTTCTAAGTTTGGGGTTTCAGCTTGTTTGTTGATTTGATTGTAGGGCGTATCCAAATTGGGATCACGATCAAAGTCAAGGGTTGGTGCAACACTAAACATACCCAGACTGTGTTTTACACAAGAGCGTAAAATAGCATACAAACTTTGTTCATCTTCAAACTTAACCTCTGTTTTAGTTGGGTGAATATTTATATCAATCGTCTTGGGATCTAGATTAAAAAAGATAAAATATCCAGGAACAGTTCCCTCAGCCAGCAAACCCTCATAAGCGTTCATAATAGCGTGATGCATAAATGGACTTTTGATGAATCTGTCATTTACGAAAAAAAATTGATGCCCACGCGTTCTCTTAGCAGCAGTCGGCTTTAAAACAAATCCAGAAACAGACGAAACTGATGTTGATTCCTCAACTGGAACTAGCATTTCATCCATCTTGGAGCCAAAAATATGACCAATTCTTTTTCGCAAGTTGGTTGCCGGTAAGTCAAATAACTCGTTCCCTCCTTGAAAAAAAGTAAATGCAATTTGTGGATGAGCCAGAGCTACCCTATGAAATTCATCAATAATGTGTCGTAATTCAACAGCATTGGATTTTAAAAAATTTCTTCGCGCAGGAATGTTAAAAAACAAATTCTTAACCGCAATAGAAGTTCCTTTGGGAGCTACAACGGATTCTTGTTCTTGAATATCACTTCCAATAATTTTTATTTGAGTAGCTACTTCATCTTCTGAAGTACGAGTCAACATTTCAACATGGGCAACGGCAGCAATAGATGCCAAAGCTTCACCCCTAAACCCCTTGGTATGTAATTCAAAAAGATCAGAAGCTGATTTTATTTTAGAGGTTGCATGACGCTCAAATGCCATTCGGGCATCTGTAATACTCATCCCTTTTCCGTCATCAATAACTTGAATGAGTGTTTTTCCTCCCTCTTTGATAATCAATTTAACATGACTAGAGTCTGCATCAATGGCATTTTCCAACAACTCTTTAACGACTGAGGCTGGTCGTTGAACAACCTCTCCAGCCGCGATCTGATTGGCTACATGATCGGGTAATAATGTTATGATATCTCCCATGGGTTAGGTAGAAAAGATGGATAAATCAAAATCAATAATAAACAAAAAAATAAGGCATAAAATCGCTATGACAACCAATAATGTAGGAGTTACTGACCGATTGGAACGGTTTCGACTTTCCATACGCGCCTCTTCCCATTTTTTTCCAAAATCATTGGAATTGTAAGTTTCACGATATTTTACAAACTTTGAATCAAAATCATAAAGGTTTTCAATCGTTTTTCCTTGATAATATCGAGGTGTGTAATTGTAACGTTTATTTCGATTAAGTTTAAAAAGATTTGTTTTGAACATCTGCATTTCCCTTAAAACATAAAAATACATTGATTTTACTAAAATCCCAATTTGATTGCTAAGAAGTAAGTAAAATGTTGAAAACTTATTGTTTAGAAAGAAAAGCCATTTTAAGTGCAGCAACAGCTGCCTCAATACCCTTGTTGCCAAACTGACCACCGGATCGGTCAATAGCTTGTTGAAGCGTGTTGTCTGTTAAAACACAGAAAATCACAGGTGTCTTAGATTGAATATTTAAATCTTTTATCCCCTGAGATACCCCTTGGCAAACAAAGTCAAAATGCTTGGTTTCGCCTTGAATCACACTTCCTATTGCGATAACAACATCAAATCCTTGAGATTGGGCATGTTTTGCTCCGTAAATCAATTCGAAACTCCCTGGAACATTAATTCGAGAAATATTATTTTCCGCAACTCTGTGGTTTCGTAGGGTGTCATAAGCTCCCTTGAAAAGTGATTCTGTAATTTGAGCATTCCATTCAGAAACAACAAGAGCTACAGATAAATGCTCACCCGAAGGTACTTGATCGGGATCATAAACGGATAAATTAGAATTAACCGTTGCCATAAATACTATTTAATATTTTCTAAACGTCCGATCTGAATGTCCACTTGAGTAGCCTCAGTAGAATCTGGATATTCATCTTTAATGCGCTTAAAGTAAGATAATGCTTGGCTGTTTTTTTCTAAATTGCTGCTAAGCAATCCAGCTTTAAATAAGTATTTAGGAGTCGTGTAGTCGTTTTCACTGGCCTTAACTGCTTTGATGTAATAATCCAGTGCATCATCCTCTTGTTCAAGTTGTGCGTATGCATCACCTATAGAACCATTGGCAATAGCACTCAACAAAATATCATCCGAGCTAAAGTCTTTCAAATACTCTATGGCCATTTGGTAATCTCTCATATTAAGATAAGCCATTCCTGCACTAAAAGATGCAAGATCAGCGGCAGGAGTACCACTGTAATTTTCAATAATGTCTTTGAAACCATACTTCCCTTCTCCTCCTCGAATGGAACGAGCATAAAGTGAATCGCTATCTTGTCCATTAACCGCAAGGTTAAAATAGTATTGTGCTTGATTTAATTCCCCGACAGCTTCTTTTGAATTCGGTTCAACCACAAAAGTTTGATATCCCAAAGAGCCCAAAACTCCAACCGTCACAACACCAATAACAATCAAAATTACGTTTTGATACTTTGCAACAAACTCTTCTGCCTTAGATGCTGATGTATCGAGTGTTTCAAATACCTCAGCTGTTGTACTATCCATTTGATTCTCGCTAACTTCAGCCTTGGTTACTGATTTTTTTGCTCCGCGTTTTTTGTATGTAGCCATCGTAATTTTTTAAAGTTCCCAAAAATAACCTTTTTATTCTAATTCAGAAAGCTCATTTTTCATATTTTAAAGGAAAAAAAGAGTTTTAATTTTTCCTTATCTTTAAACTTGCTGTTTTTAGGAGAAATCTACTACTACAAAACAGCTTATTCATAGATTTATTTTTAGGTTTTTCTAATTAAAACAAGACTTTAAAATGTCAGATGAAATCAAAAACATACAAAAGGAATTTTTTCATTACAAATCAATTGGAGACCTTACTTTTAGACAACTGAATGAAAAACAAATTCTTTGGAAGCCAAACTCAAATTCAAGTAGTATCGGTTTAATCATAAAACATCTTCATGGAAATATGAAATCTCGTTGGACCGATTTTCTGAATTCTGATGGAGAGAAAAAATGGAGGAATAGAGATCAGGAATTTATTGAACCTAAAAAAAACAAAAAAGAACTTCTTCAACTCTGGGAATCGGGCTGGTCTTGCCTGTTTGATGCCTTAGATGAGTTAAGTCAAAAAGATTTAGAAAAAGAGGTGTTCATAAGAAATATGGGACAGACCGTTCGGGCAGCTATTGACCGACAATTGTGCCATTATGCCTATCATGTAGGTCAAATCGTTTTTATTGGAAAAATGATTACAAACGAAAATTGGAAATCACTTTCCATTCCCCTAAGAGAATCAGAAGCCTACAACAAAGAACGCTTCTCAAAACCCAAACGTACAAGTCATTTTACTGAGGACTGAACGTCTACAAAATTAAACGTACCCCAGCATAAATATGGCGTGTTGGTGCCGGCTCATAATAACGCCCTCCAAAAGCGTTTATTCGAATATTATCGTTGTAGATTGAGTTCCACATGTTATTGATACCAAAAAAAGGAGTCCAAATCACATTTCCTCTCTCAATACCATAACCTATGTTTACATTTGAAAGTAAATAAGCATCTTCTTTCGCTTCATTTGAATCATCGGCAAATAGACTGCTTTGGAAACGACTATTAAAAATAACTTTCCAATTCCCCTTAGTAAAATTTGATTGAACAAAAACCAAGTGTTTTGGTATTCCAGGGAGTTGTTTTCCACTAAAATCGCCATTGGGTTTTTCAAAAGATTCGTAAGTAAAATCTGAATAAGTGTAAGAAATTTTTGTTTCCAAATAAGCAGATCTTTTTAATGAATAAGACACCTCCAAGCCCTTGCGTTTGGTCTTCCCAGCATTCCGATAAAAATTTCGATCGGGAAATGCTTCTAACTCGTACGGGACAAGGTCATTCTTGGTCAGAATGTTAAATAAGACAACTTCAAATTTTGACTTTTGTCCAATTGAACGAAACCCAAACTCTGTATTTCTTGCTTTTTGGGGAGACAAATCAGTATTAAAACCTCCAACCCCTTTGGGGTTTGCCGACAATTCACTCAAAACAGGAGTTTCAAAACTCGTTCCAGAAGATGCAAACAAATACTGCTTTTCATTTAACTGATAATTGACTCCTAAAGAAGAACTCCAAGCATTCAAAGAAAGTGACCCACTATCATTTCCGTTAGCTAAGTATCGATCTAAAGCTTCTAGTTTGTTGGTGTCGTATCGAAATCCTGCAACAATTTTGAAATTTCCAAAAGAAAGCTCGTCCAACAGGTAGAAGCCCAATGCATCAAAATTTTCGTCTTGATTTAAGGTAAGATTCCCTCGAACCCCTTGCTTATTCATAAAGCGTTTTCGATGATCCGATTGGCTTGCCCAACTGTAACCCAATTGAAATTGATGTCGAAGTGATGTTCCCCCTTGAAAACTGAGTTGTGACCCTTGCCCAAAATACAATCGATCCAAATCAACTTGTCCTCCAAACTCAAAAGGTAGCGATGTATTAAAAGCTCGGGTAGCATAAAAACCATAAGTAGAAAAAGAAAACTTAGAATTCCATTGCTGGCGAAAAGAAATCCCCGATTTAAATTGCTGAACAGCCTCTTGAGTCATAAACTGAACATTGCGGTCTCGAGCCTGAAAACGTTGCGTTTGTGTTGCTTCAAAATTAAGACTCCCAGCATCTTCGGCTATTGGGCTATCTGTAAAATTCAACAGCACATTCAATTCAGCTTTTTGATTGAATCGGTGTTTTATTAGAGCGTTTAGTCCACTACTCTCAAAACCACTAAATACTCGATATCCATTGGTCTTGATTTTATTAGCTAATAAAATGATAGAGGTTTTATCTTTCTTAACCCCAGCTCCTATCTGAATGTTCTGCATCCCATAGGCACCCATCGTTATTCCTGTTTTCAAATAATTACGTTCCAATTCACTCTGAGTTTGAATGCTGATTACTCCTCCAGAGGCATTCCCATAAAGTAAGGATGCAGGCCCTCTAATAATCTCAACAGACGCAATACTTCCTATAGACAAATTGTCAATTTGTCCCTGACCATCAGGGGTGGTTTCGGGAATACCATCCACCAAAAGTTTTATCCCCCGAATTCCAAAAGCAGCTCGAGAACCAAACCCTCTAATTGAAATTCGTAAATCTTGAGAAAAATTATTGCTATTGAGAGTAAATAAACCAGGAACACCATTCAGGTAATCACTGAAATACAACTGCTGCATTTGTTTTTGAGAATCTTTAAAATCCAATTTAGAAACAGACCAAGTCGATGAATTAATCGGGTGGTCGTATCGGGTTACGGAAACCTCAACGACTTCTAATTTAACGGTCTTTATAGAATCAATTTGGGCAAAAATAGTAAACGGACTTCCTAAAGAAAAAAGGAAGATGTACAAGAAATTTTTCAAATTCTTTTTTTTCAAAATTAAGGAGATTTCACAACTATAAAGCCATTAATAATAATATTATTCTAATAATTCCAGACAAGCTGAAAATTGAAATTATCTTCTAGGCACATATTTAGATCTTTGTTAAAAAACACAGATCGGGAAGCTCTAAGTTTTTATCTTTGTATTCATGAAACTCAAAAGCCTTTCACTAACCCAATACAAAAACATAACCTCCAAAAACTTCGAATTCGATGCACAAATCAATTGTTTTATCGGAAATAATGGAGTTGGAAAATCTAATATTTTAGATGCAATCTACCATTTGTGTTTTGCTAAAGGATATTTCAATCCAACTGCTGTACAGAACATACAATTCGATACAGACTATTTTGTTTTAGATGCTGTTTTTGAAAAAAATGAACGAGTCGAGAAAATTTTATGTAGCCTAAAACGTGGGCACAAAAAAACCCTAAAGCGAAACGGTAAGGTTTACGAAAAAATATCAGACCACATTGGTCTATTGCCGCTTGTGATCATCTCACCCTCAGATCGGGATCTAATTAATGAAGGAAGTAGCATCAGACGAAAATTCATGGACGGGGTTATTGGTCAGACCGATCCCGTTTATCTAAATAATTTACTGGATTACACCAAAATTGTTAGTCAACGGAATGCCCTTTTAAAGTATTTTGCAGTGAATCAAACTTTTGATGCAGAAACATTAGAAATTTACAATCAACAAATGATTGCTTTGGGAACTCCAATTCATGAAAAACGCAAAGCCTTTTTGGAAACATTCATATCAATTTTTGAGCAACATTATCAAAGCATAAGTAGATCGCAAGAGGAAGTCACCCTTTCCTATGAAAGCGCCTTATTAAACAATTCTTTTGAGGAACTTCTTAAAAATCAACTAGCTAAAGACCGTATGTTACAGTTTAGCAGTACGGGAATTCATAAAGAGGATTTATTTTTCTCTATCAGTGATGAACCCATAAAGAAGTTTGGAAGTCAAGGACAGCAAAAATCTTTTTTAATCGCACTTAAACTCGCTCAATTTGATTTCATAAAAAAACAAGCAGGAGTTACTCCTATTGTTCTTTTAGACGATGTTTTTGATAAACTCGATCAACAACGTGTTAGTCTTATTATGCAATTGGTAGAGAACAATCACTTTGGACAACTCTTTCTTTCGGATACCCACGAAGAAAGAACCTTACAAGCTTTAAAAACAACGCAATCATCCTACAAGATTTTTAATCTCAATTAAGATTCTTATCTTTAAAGACACATTAAATTTATTCGTATTGGGCATGAAAAAGAAAATAGTTTCTTTCCTTTTTTTTACATTTATTGTAGTAATGACAGGCTGTTCTGGAGTTTCGAAGAAAGACTTAACCCTTTTGAATGGAACTTGGGAAATTGAAGAAGTTCAATCCCATGGAGAAATATTTAATCCAAAAGGAGGAATTATTTTAGTTGATTTTTATAAAATAGAATCTAACCTTGGGTATCGAAAAAAATTAACCCCTAGTTTGGGGGAAAATTATTCAAGCTCAGAAGATCGATTTGATTTTACTGTTGAACAAATTGAAGGAGATTTTTATCTGTCCTATGACAAGGCTTTGAAACCTTGGAAAGAAAAAATTGTAAAAATTTCTGAGAATAATTTAGAATTGGAGCACAGCGGAAAAACCTACCGATACATTCGCCATAAAAAAATAAGTTTTAAACCATGACAAAGAAAAAAAGATCTTTCGAACCACAAACCATCTCGGATGTGCTTGGCGAGTTGATTGATCAAAAAAACATAAAAGGTGGAATCACAAAAATTCGCGTAGAGAAAGCATGGAACACTACTATGGGTAAAAGTGTTGCTCAATACACCCAACGAGTAAATTACAGAGGTACTACCCTATTTGTAAATTTAACCTCCTCAGCACTTAGAGAGGAGCTTTCCTATGGAAAAGAAAAAATTTTGCTTCACTTAAACGAATCCCTCGGCGCAAATCTTGTAACCAAATTGGTACTTCGTTAAAAAATTTCTCTTTGCGAAAAATGAAAAGCACCCTCGATATTAGCATTTTCATCACTATCAGATCCATGAACAGCATTTTCTCCCATAGAGGTAGCATACAAATTTCGGATCGTTCCTTCGGCAGCTTCCGCAGGATTTGTTGCTCCTATTAATACACGAAAATCATTTACAGCATTGTCTTTTTCAAGAATAGCCGCAACTATCGGACCTCTAGTCATGAACTCTACAAGCTCTCCAAAAAAAGGACGTTCACTATGAACACTGTAAAATGCTTGGGCATCATTAAGGGTTAATTGGGTTTTCTTTAACGCTAAAATTTTAAAGCCTGCTGAAGTTATTTTTTCAAGAATAGACCCGACATGACCGTTTTCAACAGCATCGGGTTTAATCATTGTGAATGTACGATTCGTTGTCATAGATTTTTTTTTGTGATGCAAATTTATCAAAAGGAGTCGAAACTTTAGATAGAAAGATGTTTTTTTAATTACATCAATAAAAATAAGCTTGATTCTGTAGTTTATTTACCAATAGTAAATGCTTTAATTACAAAAACAATAGAATTTTTTGAGAAAGGATTGGTATCTTAGCAGGGTATGAAAAACAACTTTATCCCCGCTCTAAAAGAACAGCTTTCAAACCGTAAGGAAATTGTGATTATCCCACATAAAAACCCCGATGGAGATGCCCTTGGGAGTTGTTTAGGGTTAAAGCATTTTTTAGATTTAATGAGTCATTCATGCTCGGTAATTTCTCCAAACGATTATCCTGAATTCTTGGAATGGATTCCTGGTCAGGAACAAATAATAAAATACAACAAATCAGAGGAAAAGAGTGAAAAATTACTCCTTGAAGCTGATCTTATTTTTACTTTAGACTTTAACAGTTTGAGTAGAATTAAGCCTATGGATGAAATCCTTGAAAATTGCAAGGCAACAAAAATTATGATTGATCATCATGAGCAACCCGACGATTATGCCGACTTGATGTATTCTGATCCCGGTCTTGGTTCTACTTGTGAAATGGTTTACAACCTTATGGAAGCACTAGACATTTCTCTAATCAATAAAACCATCGCAACCTGTATTTACACGGGTATCATGACGGATTCGGGTTCATTCCGCTTTCAATCAACCACAGCTGTTACCCATAGTATTGTATCGAATCTTTTGGATATGGGTATCGATCATACTCAAATCCATAACAATATTTACGATAGCTACAGTTTTGGTAGGTTACAACTTTTAGGCAAGGCCCTTACCAACTTGGTGAAAGTTGAACCACTCAATGCAGTTTACATTACCTTAAGCCAAGAAGAGCTTACCCAATGTGACTTTAAAAAAGGAGACACCGAAGGTTTTGTAAACTATGGCCTAAGTTTAGACGGCATAATACTTGCCATCATCTTAATTGAAAATACGCAAGAAAAAATCATCAAAATGTCTTTCCGTTCTAAAGGAAAATTTAATGTAAATGAGTTTGCTCGGAAACATTTTAATGGAGGTGGGCACCACAATGCAGCTGGTGGGGTTTCACACGAAAACTTGGAAGTGACTACTCAAAAAGTTCATCAAACCATCTTACAATACAAAGATCAATTGAAATGAGTTTATACAAACTACGATTAAGTTTTCTCTTACTTTTTTTAGCCATCGGTTGTACACAACCTCAACCTCGTAAACCCATTAACACTAAAAAAGATTCTTTTTTAAAAGGATCGGTTGAGCGAAATAAAAACATAATCAACCAACAGCAGCTACAATTTAAAAAAATAATAGCTAGGGATTCAACACTCAATTACATTGCTTCTTCTACAGGTTTTTGGTATGCCTATTTGGTTGAAACAGATTCAATAAAAGTTAGGCCTAAAAGAGGAGACGAGGTTCGTTTTGATTACAAAATAGAAGCTCTAGATGGTACAGTCCTGTACGATGAAATGGAACTCGGTACGGTAAGTTATTTGGTAGATAAAGAAGAATTGTTACCCGCATTACGAGAAGCTGTTAAAGTTTTAAGTGTTAATGAAGTTGCTACATTTCTTTTCCCATCTTACCTTTGTTACGGATACCAAGGAGATGATGAAAAAGTTGACATCAATCAACCTCTGCGTTTTACAATAAAATTAGTATCACATTTAATTAAAAATTAAAATGTGCATCTTTGCATGAATATCTTAAGTTAATACCATGAAAAAAATTACCTATTTAATCCTTTCATTTCTCATTCTTGTTGGCTGTGCATCTCAATATCCAGAACTAGATTCAGGACTTTATGCCGACATTGAAACCAATAAAGGATCAATTGTTGTTTATTTGGAACTCGAAAAAACACCTGTAACAGTTGCTAATTTTGTTTCGCTTAGTGAAGGAGAAAACGAAATGGTTAGTGAGAATTTTTTAAATAAAAAATACTATGAAGGTATCTTATTCCACAGAGTTATTGCAGACTTTATGATTCAAGGAGGTGACCCAACTGGAACGGGATCTGGTGGGCCTGGATACAAATTTAACGATGAAATTAATGAAGACCTAAGCCACAGTGGACCTGGAATTTTATCAATGGCAAATGCAGGACCAGGAACAAACGGGAGTCAGTTTTTTATTACTCACAAAGCAACGCCTTGGTTGGATGGAAAACACACGGTTTTCGGTAAAGTCGTAATTGGTCAAAATATCGTAGACAGTATTGCCCAAAACGATACCATCAAAAAAGTAACAATCATTCGTAAAGGTTCTGATGCGAAAAACTTCGATGCACCCAAAATTTTCAAAGAACACTTTAAAAAAATAGAAGCTGAAAAAGTAGAAAAGGAGGAAAAGCAACAAGTAATTAGGTTAAATACATTGGATAAGTTTGAGAATCAAAAAGCAAAAGCCACGACAACAGCTTCAGGTCTTCAATACATTATTACAGAAAAGGGATCGGGACCAAAAGTAACTACCACAAACAAAGCGAAAACACATTATGCTGTTTACTTTGAAGATGGAACTTTACTTCAAACCAGCAAACTAGAAACTGCAGAAGCATTAGAAGCAGTAAACGAGCAACTTAAAATTGCCGATGCGTATCGTCCCATTGAGGTTGACTGTAGCCCAGAAGCTCAAATGATTGAAGGCTTCAAAGAAGGCTTAAGATTTTTAAGAGTGGGCGATAAAGCAACTCTTTTCTTGCCCTACACGCTTGCATATGGAGAGCGAGGAGTACAGGGAATTCCTCCAAAATCTAATTTAATTTTTGAGCTTGAAATAGTTGAGATCATCAAGTAAAAAAAATAAACAGGACAAGTAAAATTGTTTCCAAAAAGAAACAAGCACAACCGGTAAAAAAACATCCTGTTAAAACATCTTTACTTCTTATCATTTCCTCATACATGAGTGCAAAATAAGAATAAAATGAGAAATATTAAGCCTTCTTTACTTTACATTGGTAAAATAAAAACATTGAAAGTGTTTTTGGCGTTTAGCCTACTCCCTCAAATACTTGTGGTTAAGATATTAAGTCAATATCCAGAAAAAGTTGAGTTTTATTTTTCACAAAAAATATTCCCGATCCTTTTCAATTTTAATCATTTTTTTTTAAAACACATCCCCCTTTCTCTAGGAGATTGCTTGTATTTAATTCTGGGTTTTTACCTATGTTACTCGATAGTTAATTTTATTTTTAAATACAGAAAATTAAGTCTCAAAAGCTTAATTAATCTTGGAATAACCGCCAGCTTAATTTTTTTGATCTTTCAGTTAAATTGGGGCCTCAATTATCATAGAGTTCCTTTAACAAAAAAACTAAATGCTCAAAAACAATACTCAGATTCTCTACTGATTGATTTAACAAGCCGTTTCGTACTGTTGAGCAACAAACTTCACAATCAGTTGAGTGAATCTGATACCACGGCAATTGTCATTCCATATTCTAAAAAAAAAATAGTTGAAAAAGTACACGACAATTATTCAGATTTGTGGGAAAGTTCCATAAAAATTCCAAAAGCAAAAGGCTCAATTTTCAGTTTACCGTTGAGCTACATGGGGTATGCGGGCTATCTCAATCCTTTTACATTAGAAGCTCAGGTAAATATGCGGATGCCCAAACTCAATTTACCTGTAACAATTGCTCATGAAATGGCACATCAACTGGGTTATGCTGCAGAAAACGAAGCCAATTTTATTGCTCTGGTAAACACACTAAAAAACAAAGATCCTTTTCTAAAGTATGCAGCCGCACTCTTTGCGCTAAGACATTGTTACAGCGATCTCAACAAAAGAAATCCAGATCAAGCCAAACAACTAATTCAAGAATTGAATGCTGGAATTTTTAAAAATTTAAGGGAAAACCAAATTTTTTGGGAGCAATACAAAAATCCTCTTGAACCTCTATTCAAAAGTTCCTATGACAACTACTTAAAATTGAATGGTCAGGAATCTGGAATTAAGAGCTACAATCAAACAGTAGCTTTATTAGTGGTGTTTTACAATGAAAATGAATTTGAGTTTTTGAATTAAAAAAAGTGTAACTTAACAAACTAAATTTCAACTCAATGAAACCAATTAACTTTATTTTCACTTTTGTTATTTCTTTCAGCTCTCTGGTAGCTCAAGACTACTTCCCTACTAACAAGGGAGTTAAAACTTTAAATTCAAAACAAATATTAATTACTGGAGCAGTCGTTCACATCAATCCACTCAAACAATTAGAAAAGGGAATGATTCTAATTGAGAATGGAAAAATAACGGATGTTAGTAGCTCAATTGATATTCCCCAGAACGCTGTGGTTTACAATTTTGAAGGAAAATACATTTATCCTTCTTTCATAGAGCTACATTCCAATTTTGGAGTTCCTGCAATTAAAGGAAGTTCAAGTGGACGCAGAAGTATCCAATACCATGCAAACAGAAAAGGATTTTATTGGAACGATCACATCCTTGCTGACTACAACAGTCATGAAGATTTTAAATACGACCCAAAGAAAGCAAAAGAATTACGAGCATCTGGGTTTGGAGTGGTAAACAGTCACCGAAAAGAAGGGATTCATAGAGGAACAAGTCTATTGGTTACCCTAAACGACGTTCAAAACAATGGATATCGAATGCTAGAAGATCGAGCAGCACAACATCTATCCTTTAAAAAAAGTAATACCTCAGGGCAATATTATCCCGGTTCAATCATGGGAGCTATGGCACTTATTCGCCAGGTTTATCACGATGCCAAATGGTATGCAAACGGAGGTGCAAAAAACAAGGATATGGCTTTAGAAGCCGTAATAAAGAACCAATCTCTTCCCTCAATTTTTGAAACTTCCAACAAGCTAGATGTGGCTAGGGCTGCTAAAATTGGTAATGAGTTTGGAAAAAAATACATTATCAAAGCCAATGGGAATGAGTATGAACAACTCAATACGCTTAAAAAATTAAAGCCACAACTCTTGATCCCTGTCAATTTCCCAGCTGCCTATGATGTTGACGATCCCTTTTTAGCACAAAAATTATCTTTAAATCAAATGCGCTATTGGAATCAAGCTCCCACAAACCCCAAAGAAATTGCAAATGCAGGCATCAAATTTGCATTTACATCCAGTGACTTAAAAAATGTGAAGGACTTTTTACCAAACATCCGCAAAGCTGTTCAATACGGCTTATCTCCAGAAAGAGCTTTGGCTGCACTTACAACAATTCCGGCACAACTAATCAACCAAAAAGGAAAAATAGGTGAACTAAAAAAAGGAGCTTTGGCTAACTTAATAATAACCAACGGCCCTCTGTTTGAAAAAGAAACTGAAATCGAACAAAACTGGGTTCAGGGGCAACAACACATTATTAAGCCCAAACCAAAAACATCAATTGACGGAGAATATGCTCTAAACATGAAAGATACTTCATACAAACTTGTCCTTTCAAAAAGTGAATTCAAAATAGATGCAAAAATTACCCATGACTCTACCAAATTAAAAACAACAGCAAAATACATAAATGGATGGTTAACCCTAAGATTTTCGGACAGCACAAATACAAAGTTTGCACAACTTAAAACTAAAATAAACAACGCAGATAATTTGAAAGGAGACGGAAGTTTCTTTGATGGAACTTATGTCAACTGGAATGCGGATAAAGTTGAGCAAACCAAAAAAGAAGATAATAAAAAGAAAAAAAAGGTTTTACAAAAAGTACTTCCCATTACCTATCCTAACAATGGTTTTGGATTTAAAACTCTTCCCACCTCAGAAAACATTCTTTTTACCAATGTAACTGTATGGACCAACGAAGAAGAAGGAATTCTAGAAAATGCTAGCGTTTGGGTTGTCAATGGTAAAA
The DNA here is from genome assembly GCA_002708445.1 of Candidatus Arcticimaribacter sp. Taxonomy (GTDB): domain Bacteria; phylum Bacteroidota; class Bacteroidia; order Flavobacteriales; family Flavobacteriaceae; genus Arcticimaribacter. Next base: position 83,687 of record PAOB01000006.1, on the reverse strand, counting down.
TAAAAGCAGTAGGGAAAATTGATGATACTGAGGGTGCAAAAATTATTGATGGAACTGGAAAGCACTTAACCTCTGGAATTATCGACGAACATTCACATATTGCAGCATCAAGTATTAATGAGGGAGGACAAAATTCTTCCGCAGAAGTTACCATCGAAGATGTAATCAATCCAGACGACATAAACCTTTACCGAAACCTTTCGGGAGGAGTTACCACCTTGCAAATCTTACACGGATCTGCTAACCCAATAGGTGGGCGTTCTGCTATTATCAAACCAAAATGGGGAGCAAGTGATGTTGAAATGCTGTACCCCAATGCAGATCCCTACATTAAATTTGCACTTGGTGAAAATGTAAAACAATCCAACTGGCAAAGTTATGGACGTTTTCCCCAAACTCGAATGGGAGTTGAACAAATATTTACAGATTATTTTCAAAGAGCAAAAGAATACAAGGCCGCTTGGAGAAAATACAACAATTCGTCTAAAAAAATAAAAGCGAAAATAAAGGCGCCTCGTTATGATATTGAAATGGAAACTCTGGTTGAAATTTTAGACGGAAAACGATTTATCTCTTGTCATTCTTATGTTCAAAGTGAAATTAATATGCTCATGAAAGTAGCCGATCGTTTTGGAGTTCGTGTAAATACTTTTACCCACATTTTAGAGGGGTACAAAGTAGCCGATAAAATGAAAGACCACGGTGTAGGAGGATCAACATTCTCTGATTGGTGGGCTTACAAATTCGAAGTTAATGATGCAATTCCATACAATGGAGCTATCATGCACAGTCAGGGAGTAACAGTTGCATTTAACTCCGATGATTCTGAAATGTCCAGAAGGTTGAATCAAGAAGCTGCAAAAGCCGTAAAATACGGAGGAGTATCTGAGGAAGATGCATGGAAATTTGTTACCCTAAACCCTGCGAAATTACTTCATATTGATGATGAAGTGGGAAGTATTAAAGTTGGGAAATCTGCAGACCTTGTTCTGTGGTCCGATCATCCCATGTCGATTTACAGTGTAGTTGAAAAAACCATGATTGATGGTGCTTTTTACTATGATCTTGATCGGGCAAATGCTCAAGTAGATCAAATCGCGAAAGAAAAAAATAAACTGATTCAAGACATGCTTCAAGCAAAGAATGGTGGAGCACCTACTCAAAAACCGAAACAAAAAAAGAGTGTAGAATTCCATTGTGAAACCCTCGATTAAAATATTACTTATGAAAAATTACATTTGCACATTACTCGTCTTACTTAGCTGCAATAAAGGATTTACTCAACAAACCCCTGCAGCCGATCAAAATAAATCCATACTCATTATCGGAGCAACGGCTCATGTAGGAGACGGTAGCCTGATAGAAAATAGCGCCCTGGGTATTCGGACAGGAAAGATTGTTGAAATGACAACTTCAGATCTTGTAAAAAATCAATACGATAAAACCATAAATGCTAAGGGGCAACATCTTTACCCTGGATTTATTGCTGTAAATGCTACTGTTGGGATGGTCGAAATTGACGCTGTTCGCCCAACTAATGACCTTAATGAAATTGGTGAGTATTTACCCCATATTCGAACAATCATAGCCTACAATGCTGAGTCAAAAGTAGTGGAAAGTCTCCGACCTAACGGAATTTTGTCAGCTCAAGTGGTTCCTACACGAGGAGTAATTTCTGGAAGTTCTTCAATTGTTCAACTCGATGCTTGGAATTGGGAGGATGCTGCAATAATAACCGATGAAGGATTACACATCAACTGGCCACAAGCATACACCACAAGCAGAAGAAGTAGAACAGCTGAGTTGAAATACAATCAAAAGAGTTATGAAGATAAGATCAAATCTTTAGATCAATTTATCAGTGAGTCATTTGCCTACAACCAAACCCAATCAAAAACAAAACACCTTCCTTTTGCGGCAATGAAAAATTCTTTTACTGGAATCCAAACTGTTTACCTTCATGCAGACGGTCAAAGAGAAATAGTAGATGGAATTCAATTTTTAAAAGAACACCAGGTCAAAAAAATCGTATTGGTAGGTGGAAAAGAAGCACATTTAATAACTGATTTTCTTAAGGAACACGACATTCCTATCATTGTTTCAAGACCACATCGTTTACCCACGCAAGAAGATCAAGACATTAAGCTTCCTTTTAAAATGGCTAAAATCCTTATGGATGCTGGATTAACAATTACAATAGATGTAAGTGGAAGAATGGAACGAATGAATACAAGGAATCTCCCATTTTATGCAGGAACTTTTGCAGCCTATGGTGTACCAAAAGAAAAAGCAGTTCAATTAATCACACTAAATGCAGCTAAAATTCTTGGTGTAGCTGATCGTTTGGGAAGCCTTACTGTTGGGAAAGATGCAACTTTATTCCTGTCATCAGGAGATGCACTTGACATGAGAACTAATCAATTGACCCACGCATTTATTAATGGTAAAAATATTTCTTTAGAAACACACCAAACTGAACTGTGGAAACGCTACATGGAAAAATATTCAAGGAAATAAAAAGATGGAACATATTTCGAGTACTCAAAACCCAAAAATAAAAATCTTTAAAGTTCTACAAGAAAAATCTAAAAAAAGAAAAGAACACAATCAATTTGTAATTGAAGGTGTAAAAGAAATTCAATATGCACTTCAAGCCGGCTACAAAATAGAAGAGCTTTATGTGACTGAGGAACATCAATCCCAAAAGACAAAACTTTTAATACAAAAACTGATGAATATGGAGGTTGAGCTTCATCAACTAGCAACACCTTTGTTTAAATCTTTATGCTATCGAACCAATACCACTGAAGCATTGGCGATCGCACAAAAAAAAGAACACCGCCTAAATACGCTTCAACTAAAAGAAAACCCTCTAATTTTAATTGCTGAATCTCCAGAAAAACCAGGGAATATTGGCGCCTTGGCAAGGACTGTAGATGCTGGTATATTTGACGCATTGATCATAACCAATCCCAGAACTGATTTGTACAATCCCAATGTAATACGATCCAGTGTAGGTTGTCTCTTTTCAATACCAATTGCTCTTACAACTAATGAGGAAGTTTTTTTATTTTTAAAATCCAACAAAATAAAACTTTACAGTGCAGCGCTGTCACAAAAAGCAAAACCCTACACAAAAGAAGATTTTACAAAGGCTACTGCAATAGCTGTAGGAGCAGAAGATACGGGTCTTTCAGAGAGTTGGTGTAACCAAAGTGATTATCATATCACAATCCCAATGAAAGGGGTAAATGATTCGTTAAATGTATCTGTAGCAGCCGGAATAATACTTTTTGAGGCAATTCGTCAAAGAAGTTTATGAGAAATTTGTAGAAGCTTAATTAGTTTACGTAATTTACTATTGGATGATTATTGATGAACAACTAGAAAATAAAGAAATTGCTAAGCAATACAAGGAGCTTCTACGTATCAGTTACCTCCAACTCACCACGGAAGACAAAAAACTGATTCGTTTAGCTTTTGACACCGCCGTTGATGCCCATAAAGAGCAAAGACGTAAATCTGGTGAAGCTTACATTTTCCATCCCATTTCAGTAGCCAAAATAGTAGCCTCAGAAATTGGATTAGACGCAACATCAATTGCCGCAGCTTTGCTTCACGACACCGTAGAGGATACTGAATATTCCTTAGACGACATTGAACGTATTTTTGGAAACACTGTAGCTAAGATTGTTCATGGATTAACCAAAATTTCGAGACTTAAAAAAGACACTGATATTTCTCTTCAAGCAGAGAATTTTCGTAAAATGCTTTTGACACTCAATGATGATATTCGAGTAATTATCATCAAAATTGCAGACCGTTTGCACAACATGCAAACCATGGATTCCATGCCAGAATACAAACAAGTCAAAATTGCTTCCGAAACCCTTTACATCTATGCTCCAATTGCTCACAGAATTGGAATGTACAACATAAAAACGGAGCTCGAAGACCTTAGTTTAAAATACACAGAACCTCTTCGTTTTGAAGCAATTAAAGATAAAATTGAAGAAAGTCAAGAGGAACAAAAAAAATACATCAAAGATTTTTCAGCCTTTGTTGAAAAATCACTCCAAGGAGAACGTCTAAAATATTTTATTAAGGGACGAAGCAAATCCATATTTTCGATTCATAAAAAAATGCAAAAACAAAATATTCCTTACGAAGGAGTATTTGATAAATTTGCAATCCGAATAGTTTACAAATCTACTCACAAAAACGAAAAGTTTTTGGCTTGGAAAATTTATTCCATCGTAACCGACCACTTTACCCCGAATCCTACCCGACTTCGGGATTGGATTTCGTCTCCCAAATCAAACGGATATGAGTCTCTTCACATTACGGTAATGGGACCAAACAGCAAATGGGTTGAAGTACAAATCCGTTCGGAGCGAATGCATGAAATTGCAGAAAAAGGATATGCCGCACACTTCCGATACAAACACGGAGAACAAAAAGAAAATGGTATTGAATCTTGGTTGAATCGTGTACAAGAAGTCCTAGAAAATAAAGAAGGTAATGCAGTTGACTTTGTTGAAGACTTCAAGCTTAATTTGTATTCAGAAGAAATTTTTGTGTTTACACCTCAAGGAGAACTAAAATCACTACCAAATGGTTCTTCGGTTCTGGATTTCGCATTTAGCATTCACACAGAAGTTGGTTACAGAGCAAGAGGAGCAAGAATTAACGGGAAATTGGTTCCCCTTAGTCGAACCCTCAAGAGTGGTGAGAATGTAGAAATCATTACCTCAGTTAATTCCAAACCCACCGCCAACTGGTTGGATCACGTTATTACCTCAAGAGCACGCTCCAGAATAAAATCAGCAATAAACGAAGAGAAAAAACGCATTGCTGAAGATGGAAAAGAGCTATTGAGAAGAAAACTCAAACAACTCCGCATTACCCTCAATGATAAAAGCACCCGAAGACTGGTACATTATTTTAAGGTCAACACAAGTTTGGACTTGTTTTACCGGGTTGGAATTGGTACCGTAGACAACAAAAAAATTAAAGAGTTTGCGGCTAGTTACAACAATACCTTCATAAATTTCATCAAAAAAAGAATTGGTTCCAATACTCGGTCCAAAATCAACGATAGAGATGAATTTACTTCCAATTACGACAAATTAGTTTTTGGTAAAAACAAAGAAAAACTACCCTATTCCTTATCAAAATGTTGTACCCCAATTGCTGGGGATAAAGTTTTTGGTTTTCTAACAATCAACGATGGCGTCAAAGTTCATCGCCACGATTGTCCAAATGCACTGTCTCTTCAATCAAACTTTGCTTATCGGGTATTACCAGCATGGTGGATCGATTCCTCTGAACAACACTTTAGCGCCAAACTAAAACTCAGTGGTATCGATCATATTGGTCTGGTCAATCAAGTGACCAGAGTAATATCAAACAACATGAATGTTGACATATTTAAAATCAACTTCGACACTGACGAAGGTCTCTTCAGAGGAAGCATAAATGTTCATGTAAAAAACAGAACAACCCTAGACAAACTGGTTAATAATCTGTTAAAAATAAATGGAATTGAAAAAGTTACCCGAGAATAGTCAAAGAAACGGTACATTTGTGTATTAAATCATGAATATGACAGAAACACAAAATCCTCAAGAAATTGTAAAGAGTGTGTTTATTAAATTTTTAGATCAAAATAAACACCGTAAAACTCCTGAACGTTTTGCTATCCTCCACGAAATATATGAGAGCAAAGATCATTTTGATATTGAGTCGCTTTACATCATGATGAAAAATAAAAATTATCGTGTTAGTAGAGCTACTCTGTACAATACAATTGAATTATTACTTGAATCTGGATTGGTAAGAAAACACCAATTTGGAAACAATCAGGCTCAGTATGAAAAGTCTTTTTTTGACAAACAACACGACCACATAATACTTACCGATACTGGAGAAGTAAAAGAATTTTGTGATCCCAGAATTCAAAGTATTAAAAAAACAATAGAAGAAGTATTTAATATTGACATTCATCATCATTCTTTATACTTTTACGGCACAAAAAAAGAATCTTAAACAACATACGCATACATGTCTATTGACTTATTATTGGGTCTCCAGTGGGGAGATGAGGGAAAAGGAAAAATTGTAGATGTCCTTACCAAAAATTATGATATCATTGCTCGTTTCCAGGGAGGACCTAATGCAGGACATACCCTGAAATTCGATGGCTTTTCTCACGTATTACACACTATTCCGTCAGGGATTTTCCACCCTACAGCACTTAATTTAATTGGAAATGGAGTTGTTATCGATCCTGTGATTTTCCAATCAGAGATCGAAAAATTAGTTCCGTTTAAAATTGACTTTCTAAAAAAGCTTTTTATCTCTAAAAAGGCACATTTGATTCTTCCAACGCACCGTCTGTTAGACGCAGCATCCGAAGCTTCCAAAGGGAAAGCCAAGATTGGATCAACCCTCAAGGGCATAGGTCCAACCTACATGGATAAAACTGGACGAAACGGAATACGTGTTGGAGACATCTTACTTCCTGATTGGAAAAAACGATATGAGAATCTCAAAAACAAGCATTTAAAAATGCTTGAATACTACGAAGGAAAAATAGAATTTGACCTCCCCGTATTGGAAGAAGTCTTTTTCAACGCCATAGAGGAGTTAAAAAAACTACCTATCGTTGACAGTGAAAACTTACTTCACAATGCCATCAAAGAAGGGAAAAAAGTTTTGGCAGAAGGCGCACAGGGATCCCTCTTGGATATTGATTTTGGAACTTATCCATTTGTAACATCTTCCACTACTACAGCTGCAGGAGCATGTACAGGATTGGGGATTGCTCCAAATTCTATTGGAGATGTCTTTGGGATTTTTAAAGCCTATGCTACCCGAGTAGGAAGTGGTCCCTTTCCAACTGAACTCTTTGATGTAGATGGGGAACGAATGGGAAAAATAGGAATGGAATTTGGAGCCACTACTGGACGTGCCAGAAGATGTGGTTGGATTGATCTGGTTGCACTCAAATATGCAATACGCATTAATGGTGTTACTCAGTTGATGATGATGAAAGGAGATGTGCTTTCTGGATTCAAAACCATCAAAATATGTACGTCTTATAAAACAAAGGAAGGTTCAATAGAACACTTGCCTTTTAGCATAGAACCAGAACATGTAACCCCAGAGTACACAGAACTTCCTGGGTGGGAAGAAGATCTTACTAAATTAACTTCTGAAGATCAGTTCCCAGAAGAATTCAACAACTACATCGCTTATCTTGAAAAAGAATTAGAAATACCCATTAAAATAGTTTCTGTAGGACCCGATCGTAAACAAACGATTTTCCGTTAGACCATAATTAAATACAACAACTTAATTTTATGAAAAAACTTGTTTTTTTATTTTTACTGGGTTGTTTGAATCAATACATAAAAGCTCAAGAACCTAAAATTGTAGAAATTCGACAAGCAGGATCTTTCGAAAAAGATGAAGTCTTGTATCCTGAGGCGAACATTTTACTAAAAAAAGGAGACACAAGGGTACATCTTTTTCATAAAGGAGCGTTGGTTGTTTCGGATAAATCCTTTTTTTATTCCAAAAAGAACTTCTTTGAAGCTGAAGGTAAAGTTGTTTTTACTCAAGGAGACACCTTACGTATGACCAGCGAGTATCTAGAATATGATGGCACAAATGGAAAAGCGAAAGCATGGGGGAATGTTTTCCTCAAACAGCCTGATATGACCCTTGAAACAGACACCATCTACCTTGATCGAAATAAAAACATAGCCTATTACGAAACACCAGGTACAATAATAGACAGTGCCAGTATTTTGAAAAGTAATCGAGGAAAGTACTTTATGAATGAAAAAAAATATGAATTCATTTCTAATGTACGAATCAACAATCCGGAGTATTATGTAACCTCAACTCAATTGGATTATTTTACTGAAACAAACAAAGCATTTTTGTACGGACCAACAAAAATCATAGGAGCTGATTACGACATTTATTGCGAACGGGGATTTTACAACCTAGATGCACAGCGAGGAAATTTCAAACAAAACGCATTGATAAATTACAACCAAAAAATAATTGAAGGAGACAGCCTGTATTTTGAAAATGACAGAGAATATGCTTCGGCAAATTATGATGTGTCGATTACCGATACCATTAACAACTCTATTATTCGAGGAAATTATGCTGAAATTTTTAAAGCAAAAGATTCTGCAATAATCACAAGAAAAGCATACGCCATAAACATTTTAGAAAACGACTCCCTCTTCATCAAAGCAGATACATTAATTGGAACTGGACCTCCAGAGCACCGAGTGTTGAGAGGGTATTATGGAGTTAAAATTTTAAAATCTGACATTCGAGGTAAATCAGACTCTTTGTATTTGGACGATCAGATTGGAAAAATAGAATTACACAAAAGACCTCTAACCAAAAAACAAGATCAAATTCTCAGCGATGATGAAAAAAACATAAGAAATCCTGTCCTGTGGTTTGGAGCTAGTCAAATGAGTGGAGAGGTAATTCATTTGTTAACAGAGACTGGCGAAAAAAAATTAGATTCCCTCCATATTTTTGGAAATGCTTTCATCATTGAAAAAGACACCCTGAGTAATGATAGTTACAACCAAATAGTTGGAAGTGAACTTTATGGAGATTTTGAAGAAGGAGCCCTAAAAAATTTAGATGTCATAAAAAATACCATGGTAATTTATTATTTGTACTCCGAAGCAGGTGAGCTTATTGGAATTAACAAAACCATTTGTAGTGCATTGGACATCGTATTCTTAAACAATGAAATCAATGAAATCTCCTTTTATGTAAAACCAGATGGTGAGGTATTTCCTGAGGAGCAAATCGATAAAAATCTAAGAAAATTGAAAGGATTTTTATGGAGATAAAATGAAAAACCAGAAACCTTTGAAGACTTATTCAAAGTTAATGATGTAAAAAAATTGATGCTTACTGTTAATCCTAATGTTAAGGAATGAAAAGTTTAAAAGAGGATTTTTTAAAATACCAGGCAAAAACTACCCCCTATCCTCTTGGAATTACTATTGATTCCGCCAAAGGAAGTTATGTTTATGATAGCGATGGAAAATCCTATTTGGATTTTATCGCTGGGGTTTCGGCTTGTACACTAGGACATTGTCACCCCAAAATTGTATCTGCCATAAAAAAACAAGCTGACCGCTATTTACATGTTATGGTCTATGGAGAATTTGCCCAAGAACCTAGTGTGAAACTGGCAAAAGAATTGGCGGAAGTACTACCAAAAAAACTAGGGGTAACTTATCTGGTAAACTCTGGGACTGAAGCCATAGAAGGAGCAATAAAATTGGCTAAAAGAGTAACCGGAAGAGCTGAATTAATTGCAGCACACAATGCCTATCACGGAAGCACACACGGAGCTTTAAGCCTACTTGGATCAGAACAGCAAAAAAAAGCATATCGCCCCTTGTTGCCAGGAGTACAATTCATACAATTTAATGATCTAAAAGATCTTGAGAAAATAACCCCTAAAACTGCAGCCGTAGTTCTAGAAACCATCCAAGGAGGTGCTGGTTTTGTAACCCCAAAAAACCACTATTTAAAAAAAATAAAAAAACGATGTGACTCTGTTGGAGCTCTTCTGATATTAGACGAAATTCAGCCTGGATTCGGTAGAACAGGAAAACTGTTTGGATTTGAACACTACGGAGTTATTCCAGATATTTTAGTAATGGGAAAAGGAATGGGAGGAGGACTGCCCATTGGAGCATTTAGCAGTTCTGCTCAATTCATGAGTTTATTAAGTGAAAAACCTAAACTGGGTCATATTACTACTTTTGGTGGCAATCCTCTTATTTCAGCTGCCGCACTTGAAACTTTAATTGTCCTAAAAAAAGAAAAAATAATTGAAACCATCCCGGAAAAAGAAAAACTGTTTAGAAAACAGTTAAAACACCCTTTAGTAAAGCAAATAAATGGAAAAGGACTGATGTTAGCCCCGCTCTTTGAAACCGAAGAAATAGCCAATAAGGTGGTACTAAAATCCATGGAAAAAGGCTTACTTCTATTTTGGTTACTGTGGGAAAAAAAGGCCATTCGGATCTCACCACCCTTAAACATTTCAAGAACAGAAATTAAAAAAGGATGTACCCTACTCAATGAAATATTTGATGAAATCCAAGAGGAAAACTGTTAATTACTTTGTTAAAAACAATCCAGAACAACCCCAGAAAACAAAAGACTTCTATTTAACTTTATTAGAAGCAACATTTTTTTATGCAGGATCCTTTTTCGAATAATTCAGATTCACCGATACCACGGTTTGAGCAAATGCTTAAAACCAATGAAATTTACTTCTTTGATGCTGAAGATTTTGAATGTATTGTTCAATATTACATTGATACAGGCGAAATTAATTTAGCTAAAAAAGCAATACAATTAGCAATAAAACAACATCCCATCCACAGCGAACTGCTGCTTTTAAAATCCGAACTTTTGATTTTTGATGGAGCATACGAAGATGCCAAACATCTTCTTGAATCAATTGAAGAAATTGACCCTAACAATCAAGAAATTTTTGTGCAAAGAGCAACGATTTTTTCTAAAAATAAAAACCACCAGGCTGCAATCGACTTGTTACTGGAGTCACTAAAACATTCAGAAGAATTGATCGAGATATGGTGTCTTTTGGGTATGGAGTACATGGTTCTAGAAAAGTACAGTGAGGCAACAGAATACTTCAAACTTTGCATAGAGCAAGACCCTGAAGATTACCAAGTACTCTACAATCTTTTATTTTGTTTCGAATTTCTCAGAGAATACGAACAGGCAATTGAGGTAATCAATTCAATTTTAGAAAAAAATCCATACAACGAAATTGCTTGGCATGAAATCGGAAAACAGTATCTCAACTTAGATCGTGATGCAGATGCTTTGAGTGCCTTTGATTTTGCAATCATTTCTGAAGATCGATTTACAGGAGCCTACATAGAAAAAGGAAAAGTTCTAGAAAAAATGGGGAGAACAAATGAAGCCATTGAAAATTATCAAATCTCAATTCAAATTGACGACCCCAGTGCATATGCCTATTTGAGGATTGGAAAATGTCATCAAAGCCTTGGAAACGATATGTTGGCAATTCAATACTACAAAAAATCGGTACAAGAAGATCCCTCAAGCGAAAAAAGCTGGATCGCATTAATCGATTTTTACATTCACAAAGAGGATGTAAAAAAAGCCTTGTACTACACCGATAAAGCACTCTTGATAAACGAAAACAGTGTAGGATACAACAAAAGAAACGCCCTTTTACTTCAAACTCTTGGAAAATACATAGAAGCCGAAATCGCATATCAAAACACCATCGAACTGGGAAATTATGAACTCGAAATTTGGATTGAGTGGATGAACACGCTCATCTTTTTAAACGAGTGGGAAAAATTGATTACCATTGGTCATCAAGCGAAAGAATTTTATCCCAATGCGGAAGAATTAGATTTTCGGATCGCTGCCAGTTATCAAAAACTGAGTCGTTTGAATGAAGCTGACTTTTTTATTCAAGATCTCTTTAAAAAGAAGAAAGAACCTTCAGAATCATTTTTAGAGTTTTTCCCAGACTTTAGAAGAATATTCAACAACTACTGATTTTAAATTAATAAAAATCATTTTTTTGAAAAGAAACTCAAACACAAAATTAAGCCTCTTTTTCAAAGGACTGGCCATGGGAATAGCAGATGTTATTCCGGGAGTTTCTGGAGGAACAATAGCTTTGATTACAGGTATTTATGAAGAATTTATCACAACAGTGGATCGGATCGGAATTCAGTCACTTTTGATACTCAAAAAAGAAGGATTCACCTCTTTTTGGAAAAATATTAATGGTAACTTTCTTTTTCCCTTAATACTCGGAATTGGAGTCAGCATCGTACTTTTTTCGGGAATCGTACATTTCCTTATCCAAGAATATCCAATACCATTGTGGTCCTTTTTCTTTGGATTAATCAGCTGCAGTATTCTTGTACTTCTCAAGGACACCAAACACAAAGATTTTAAATCGATCCTTTTTCTAATCCTAGGGTTTATCGTAGCCTTTGGCATTACTCAAATAACCCCAAATGGTGGAGAAATCAGTTTAGGGTATCTCTTCTTTTGTTCAATGATTGCAATTATTGCAATGATACTTCCTGGTATTTCTGGTTCATTTATCTACATCCTTTTGGGAGCTTATGAAGTTGTGATACACACCTCAAAAAACAGTATTCCTGTTTTGTTAAATTTTGAATGGGAAAATTTTACGCTCGTGTATTCTCGTCTTTTGGTAATCGGTCTCGGAATTGTAATTGGTCTTAAACTGTTTTCAAAAATACTCAAATGGCTATTTCACAATCAAAAACCTGCTACACTAATGGTTTTGATAGGATTTATGATGGGTGCCCTCCCCAAGATATGGCCTTGGCAAAAGCCAGTATCTTTTGAAGTTGTTGCTGAAAACAAGACAATTGTACTCAAAACAGAATACATCGCCCCTTGGAATTTTGATGGAGAGCCCCAACTTCTTTCAGCTTTGGTATTGATGATTTCCGGTTTTCTTTTTTTATATTTCCTAGAACGAAATTCGAATAAGAAAAATGCTGTCTAAAAAAAGAACCTTTTTTCAAAAAATTCTATTGATTTGTAAGGGAATTGGAATGGGGGTTGCAAACAAAATTCCAGGAGTATCGGGAGGGATTGTTGCTCTTGCTGCAGGATTTTATGAAGAACTTATTTTTTCTTTTTCAAAATTCAATAAAACAGCATTTTCCCTTCTGCTAAAACGCGAATTTAGAGCTTTTTATCAACATGTAAACGGATCCTTTTTAAGCTTACTTTTTTTGGGGGTAATCATTAGCTTTTTCAGTGCCTCCCTTATTTTAGATCAATTGATTCAACACTACCCCAAATATGTATGGGGAATGTTTTTTGGGTTTATTCTTGCTTCGGTTTTCTTAATTTGGATGCAATCAAAACGGTACACTTACCAGGAATATATTCTAACCCTTTTGGGAATAATCGCCGGATTGCTGGTTTCCTTTTTGAGTCCAGGTCAAGAAAATGATAATCTGTTTTTTGTTTTCTTCTGTGGAATGATCAGTATTTCTGGAATGATCTTACCTGGATTGTCAGGGTCCTTCTTGATTTTGATATTAGGAAATTACACCCTGCTTTTGGTTGATTCTGTTAACGCACTTTATTTCACATTAGTTGATTTAGCTTCCTTAAACTTTAACTTTACTGATAACCCCAATCGCATGGAGCTTTTGGGAGTAATTCTTATATTTGCTCTGGGGTCGCTTACAGGACTTCTTGTTTTATCAAAAGTATTGAGGTGGTTATTGTTGAACCACAAAGAAAAAATTATTGCAACTCTGGTGGGTTTTATTTTGGGGTCATTAAGTGCATCATGGCCTTGGAAAAGAGTTGTTAAAAAGAATAATTATGACTTGAACCCCGATCGGCATGAACTGTTTTGGCCCAAGTTTGATCAATCAGAAAACATCTATGTAATCCTTTTCATATTTTTGGGTTTTGGAATTGTTACATTACTAGAAATTTATGGGAAAAAAAGTACGAAAAATTAACCGTTATGGACTGGTCGGGAAAAACATTGAATATTCTTTTTCTCGCTCCTATTTTGCTGAAAAATTTCAGAAAGAAAAAATTGAAAACTGTTCCTATGAAAATTTTGATTTGGAATCCATTGAAAAAATTGAAGCAGTTCTAGAGAAAGAAAATATTAAAGGTCTGAACGTAACAATTCCTTACAAAGAATCAATCATAAATTATTTGGATAGGATCTCAGAAGATGCCGAAATTATTGGGGCAGTAAATACAATTCGGTTCTTAGACAACGGAACTACTGAAGGCCACAACACAGACGCCCATGGATTTGAGACTGCATTACTAAAAAAATGGAATAACCACAGTAAAAAAGCCTTAATACTGGGTACAGGAGGGGCCTCAAAGGCAATTGAATACGTACTTAAGAAAATGAATGTTGAACCTCTGTTCGTATCCAGAAAACCCCTAAAAGATCAAATAAGTTACGATCAAATTGACGTTAACATCATGACCTCCTATCTGCTAATCATAAACTGTACTCCGATTGGAACGCATCCTGATTTAGACAAAGCTCCAAACATTCCATATGACCTGCTAACAAAAGATCATTTTTTATTTGATTTAATTTACAACCCGAAAAAAACACTGTTTTTGAGAAAAGGTATCGAAATTGGATGTACAATCCAAAATGGTTTACATATGCTTGAACAACAGGCTGAAAAATCCTGGGATATCTGGACAGAAATCTAAGTTTAATATTTTTTTTCGTAAATTTTACCTGTAATAAGAGTACTTGCTTACTTTAATTGTACACATAAATAAAACTGATGATGGAAAAACCTACTGAACCTAATGAATCTAATTTAGAAGAGAGGCTCAAGATGACTTCTGATATCAACACGAACCCCAGTGAAAAAAAACAAGCTGGTATTTCTGAGACTGAACCCAAAACGGTCAAAAAAGAAATCAATTTCGATGTGCTCGAACTTGAAGCCTATCCGGACGTTTTAAAGAAATTAATCAACTCAGATCAGTGGACAAAAAAAGGGAAAGAAATTCAAGAGATTATTTCACAATTTAACACTCGTTTCGATAAAATTTTAGGTGAGAAAAAAAAGGAATATGTCGATCAATATGGGAATGACCTTGATTTTGAATTTAGCCCGAACTACAAAAAAGAATTCAACGCACTCCACCGAGATTACAAAAAAAATAAAAGAATTCATTTCAAGGCTCAAGAAAAAAGTCAAAAAGAAAATCTAGAAAAACGTCTTGAAATCATAGAACGCATCAAAGCATTGATTGGAATAAGTGAAAACAACACCAATAATTACAAGGAATTCAGAGCTCTTCAAGAAAGCTGGCACAATACAGGCTCTGTACCCAGAGCAGAGAGTAACAACATTTGGGAAACCTACAAACATCATGTGGAGCGTTTTTATGACTTCCTACATTTAGATCGTGCCCTGAGAGACAAAGATTTCAAACACAACTACCAAGAAAAATTAAAGTTAATCGAGCACGCAGAAGCACTTGTCGATCATCAAGATGTCATTGTAGCAATCCGTGAACTGAATGTCTTACACCGCAACTGGAAAAATGATCTGGGTCCCGTTGCCCGAGAACACCGTGAAGAACTTTGGAAACGCTTTCAGGAAGCTACTTCAAAAATTCACGTACGAAAAAACGAATACAACAAAAATATTGATGCCATTCTTCAAGAGAATCTGGAGAAAAAAAGAAAAATACTGGTTGATATTCAAGAACTCTACGCCAACAATCTCAACAATCATAATGCATGGCAAAATGCCCTCAAAAAGGTAAACACACTGAAAGAAGAGTTCCACACCATCGGTAGAATTCCCAGAACTCAAAACAAAGAAATTTGGAATGAATTCCGCTTGGTATTAAAAAACTTTAACCATCAAAAAAACCAATTTTACAAAGACAAAAAGAAGGAAGAAAAAGTTAATATCGAACAAAAAAAGGCTTTGATTGAAGAAGTGAAGTCCATACTTGATAGTTCAGATTGGCGATCCTACATCAACAGAATGAAAGCTATTCAGGTAGAGTGGAAAAAGACGGGGAGAATATCCCGAAAAATTTCTAACCAACTGTGGGAAGAATTCAAAAAAAATACGGATCTCTATTTTGATCGCATAAAAAACAAAGAAGATGCTTTTACTCCAGAAGATCAAGCAATCATAAAAGCAAAGCGAAACTATTTTGAGGCTTTCAAAACAAAAGACGCTCCAACAGAAACAGAGGCTTTGATTGAATACATCAATCACGCATTTGCTCAATGGGAAGAAATAGGGAATCCATCGCAAGGAGTAAACGATAAATTGAAAAATGAGTACAAGAATTTCTTGAGTAGCCTTTGGGATAAAACCAAACTAACAGATGAAGAAAAACAAGCAGCACGTTTTAAAACTGATCTCATTTTACTCAAAGACAACCAAGAAGGGTTGAACAAGGAACACATTTTGCTCAATAAAAAAATTGAAGAATCCAATACAGAATTGATCCAACTTCAAAATAATTTAGCCTTTTTCAGTTCTACATCAAGTGAAAATCCAGTAGTCCAGGAAGTCAACTCTAAGATTGAAAAGCTAAATCATAAAATTGAGCAATGGAAAACCAAACTCAACCAAATCAAAAGTCTTTCGAGAGCTTTAAAAAAACAAAGTGAAGCTGCTGAAAATGACGCCTCTTCAGAAGAATTACAAGAAGAAAACGAGGATTAATTTTTGAAATTTTCAAAGAGTTATTGTTTTATTTTATTTGAGGCATAATAAATTAAAAAACAAATTATTTCATTAAAATCCTAATTTTCTTTCTTTGCTTCTTCCCAATAAACATCCATTTCAGCCAAGCTCATTTGCTGTAATGTTTTTCCCAATTCTTTTGCTTTGGCTTCGAGATATTGAAAGCGTTTAGTGAATTTTTGGTTGGTTCGTTCTAAGGCAGTATCGGGGTTAACCTTTAGAAAACGAGCGTAATTGATCATTGAGAACAACAGGTCTCCAAATTCGGCTTCTCGATCTTTTGAAGAACCCTTTTTAATTTCTGTATTGAACTCAACGAGCTCCTCTTGCACTTTTTCCCATACTTGATCGGGTTGTTCCCAATCAAAACCTACCCCTGCTGCTTTGTCTTGAATACGATGGGCTTTTACCAAGGCTGGGAGTCCTTTGGGTACCCCTTCCAAAACAGACTTTTTTCCTTCTTTGAGTTTTAGGGCTTCCCAGTTTTTTTTAACTTCCTCTTCGTCTTGCACTTGCACGTCTCCATAAATATGGGGATGTCTGTGAATTAATTTCTCGGAAATACTATGCGCTACATCGGCAATGTCAAAAGTTTTTTCTTCGCTTCCCAATTTGGAATAAAAGGCAATGTGGAGTAATAAATCCCCCAATTCATTTTTGATCTCCTCCAAATTGCGATCCAAGATCGCATCACTCAGCTCATAGGTTTCTTCGATTGTCAAATGACGTAAGGATTCAAAGGTTTGCTTCTTATCCCAGGGGCATTGCTCACGCAATTCGTCCATAATGGTTAGCAAACGGTTTATGGCCTCGAGCTGTTGGCCTCTTGAATTCATTGTTCTTTAGTTGTGGAGTTCTCCTCTTCTTGAACCTCAGATGCTTCTGCGGTAAGAAGTCCTTTATCGATCAGAATATTGTACCATTGAATGATTTTTTTGATATCGCTAGGATACACGCGATCCTCATCGTAGTCTTGAAAAACCTCAAAAAAATAGGCTTCTAAATTCGATGCGGGAGCTTTGGGCTTTACTGTACATTTTGCCCCATTTTCAAGAGCGAGCATTTTTTGAAAAACTTCAGCTAAAGGAACCTCTGTCTGCAATCCATAGATGTTGATTTCGGATAACAAACTTACTTGATCACGAATGGATGCTGTGATTCTCTTTCCGTCAATCAATGAATGTGCAATAAATCCGCTTCGAGTTTGAACCTGAACTTCATAAAGACCTGGGCGACCTGATATTGCTATTATTTTATCTAATTCCATAAGGGGGTGTTTATCTTTTTTTGGACGCTAAAGGAAAACGCATTTTGTAATCTACTTGAATGTTTCCTTTTGCAATATTATTTAATTTTCCTTTAATTAATCTTTTTTTTAGTGGAGACAGCTTATCTGTAAACAAAATGCCCTCAATGTGGTCGTATTCATGTTGAATTACCCGGGCAGGTAATCCTGTAAAAATTTCTTTGTGTTCTTTAAAGTTTTCATCAAAATAGGTAATGTGTATTTCTTCTTGGCGATAAATATCCTCCCGAACTTCTGGGATACTTAAACACCCCTCGTTGAACACCCATTCCTCTCCCGATTCTTCAAGCTCGGGGTTTATGAATACTTTTTTGAACCCAATCAGTTGTTCTCTTTCTTCATCACTTAATTCTTCGTCCTCGGCAAAGGGCGATGCATCGACCACGAAAAGACGAATTGCGACTCCAACTTGAGGAGCCGCTAATCCAACCCCATTAGCTTTGTACATGGTTTCCCACATATCGGCTATGAACTGATCGAGGTTTGGATAATCTTTTGTTATGTTTTTGCCTTCTTTTTTTAATACGGGAGTGCCGTATGCTACTATGGGTAATATCATAAACAATTGTTGTTTTGTGCTTCTAAATAGGACTGCAAGATAAGGGTTGCACTAATTTTATCAATCAATCCTTTCTCTTGTCTGGTTTTCTTTTTTACTCCAGAATCAATCAGGGTTTGAAAAGCCATTTTTGAGGTAAAACGCTCGTCAAACCGACTCACTTCTAGTTCGGGTAATTTGGTTTTCAAATTTTGTATGAACTTCTTGATTTCAGTTTCTACTTCGGAGAAGGTACCGTCCTGTCTTTTGGGCTGACCCACAACACAGCTTTCCACCTCATGGCTCTTAAGGTAGTTGACTAAGTAAGGAATTACGTGTTGAGTTGGAAGCGTTACCAGACCTGATGCAACGATCTGTAAGGGATCGGTTGCGGCAATTCCGGTGCGTTTGGTTCCAAAATCAATTGCAATAATTTCTGCCATGTGCAAATATACGTCTCCTTGTTGTCTTCATGTAAAAAAACCAAAATAAAGTCGAGCAAAAGGCGTAAATTTGTGCAAAATTTAAGATCATTTTAATGAGAGCAATCATAGAAGCGGCTTGGGAAGACCGAAGCCTACTGGAACAAGAAGAAACACAAAACGCAATCCGTTCGATCATTACCCAATTGGATGAGGGTAATCTTCGTGTTGCCGAACCTAGCTCTGAGGGTTGGCAAGTAAACGAGTGGGTGAAAAAAGCGGTTGTGCTTTACTTTCCAATTCAAAAAATGGAAACCTTGCATTCTGGGCCTATGGAGTTCCACGATAAAATGCCACTCAAGAAAGATTATGCAGCTAAAGGCATCCGAGTAGTACCTCATGCTGTTGCAAGACAAGGAGCCTACATAGCATCTGGAGTTATTATGATGCCCAGTTATGTTAATATTGGAGCTTATGTTGACTCGGGTTCTATGGTAGATACATGGGCAACCGTAGGGAGTTGTGCTCAAATTGGGAAAAATGTTCACCTGAGTGGTGGTGTTGGAATTGGAGGAGTTTTAGAGCCACTACAAGCTGCTCCCGTTATCATTGAAGACGATGCTTTTATCGGTTCTCGTTGTATTGTAGTAGAGGGGGTTCACGTTGAACGTGAAGCCGTTTTGGGTGCAAATGTTGTGCTTACTGGCTCTACAAAAATAATTGATGTAAGTGGAGATGAAGCTGTACAATACAAGGGTAGAGTTCCTGCTCGATCTGTTGTAATTCCGGGTACATATCCCAAGCAATTTAATGCTGGTGAATACCAAGTCCCTTGTGCTTTGATTATTGGAAAACGCAAAGAAAGTACCAATAAGAAGACCTCTTTAAACGACGCTTTAAGAGAACACAACGTTGCTGTTTAGTTTATTCAAAGCAAATGGAAACTTTTGTGAATGAAGGTTGCGAAGTACTAGCCCAAGGAGGCACGCTCCTCTACCCTACTGATACCATATGGGGAATTGGATGCGATGCTACAAATTCTGAAGCAATAAAAAAAGTCTATGCCCTAAAAAAAAGAGAAGATGGTAAGGCTCTGATCTGTCTTGTTTCTGATCTTAAAATGCTGGAATTGATTACAGGAAATCTGAATGAGAAAATCAAAAAAGTTGCTTTGGCTGACAAACCTACCACTGTAATTTATCCCAATGTAAATGAAGTGGCAGCAAATTTAAAAGCTGAAAACGGAAGTGTTGGCATTCGAATTGTTCAAGATGAATTTTGTAGAAAACTAATTAAAAGATTTGGGAAACCCATTGTTTCAACATCTGCAAACATTAGCAACTCACCAAGTCCAAAAGAATTTAAAGAAATTGATCGAGCAATTTTGGAAGGAGTTGACCATATTGTAACTTTGAAAACAAAAGAAACCAGAACCAGCCCATCGACTTTAATATCGATTGACGCTGAGGGGAATTTCAAAACATTGAGAGCCTGAGTATGTTGAAGAAAAAATTTAACGCCATCTTAAACACAGAGCTTTTCAAAACTGTTCAAGAAACTGCGGATGAACTCCAATTGGAAACCTATGTGATTGGTGGATTTGTTCGAGATCATTTACTCAATCGGAATAGAAATCAGACCGATATTGATATTGTAGTTATTGGATCGGGAATTGAGCTAGCTCAGGCACTTCAAAAAAAACTAAAAAAGGCTTCAAAAGTTCAGGTTTTTAAAACCTACGGAACTGCGATGCTCAAATGGGAGGATATTACTTTAGAATTTGTTGGAGCACGAAAGGAGTCTTATGCTCCCGAAAGTCGCAACCCTAAAATAACTCAAGGGAGTTTGGAAGATGATCAAAAAAGAAGAGACTTTACCATAAATGCTTTAGCAATAAGCCTGAATAAGGAAACCTATGGGAAGTTACTAGATCCCTTTAATGGAATTGAAGATTTAGAAAATGGAATCCTTAGAACACCCTTAGAACCCGGGATTACCTATTCCGATGACCCATTGAGAATGCTTCGCGCTGTCCGTTTTGCTTCTCAACTGGATTTTGTGATTGAAAAAAAATCACTGGATGCCATTAAAGAACACGCGGAACGAATCTCCATAATTACCAAAGAAAGATGTGTAGATGAGCTTCACAAAATAATGCTGTGCGACGCTCCATCGCTTGGATTTCTTTTACTTGACAAAGTAAAAATTCTCCCTCTTCTGCTTCCAGAATTGATCGATTTAAAAGGGATTGAAGAGGTAGAGGGACAAACACACAAAGATAATTTTTTTCACACCTTTGAGGTTGTTGATAATATTTGTCCAAACACAGATAATTTATGGCTTCGATGGGCAGCATTGCTTCACGATATTGGAAAAGCACCAACCAAACGCTTCCATAAAAAAAACGGTTGGACATTCCACGGTCACGAATTTGTAGGGGCTAAAATGGTTTACAAATTGTTTAAACGTTTAAAAATGCCTTTGAACGACAAAATGAAAT
This sequence comes from Candidatus Arcticimaribacter sp., assembly GCA_002708445.1. Taxonomy (GTDB): domain Bacteria; phylum Bacteroidota; class Bacteroidia; order Flavobacteriales; family Flavobacteriaceae; genus Arcticimaribacter. The sequence goes on along the minus strand of PAOB01000006.1, from coordinate 62,569 downwards.
TCGTTCAAAAAATGGTGCTTATGAGTTCAAGACCTATTGTAATTGCTGAAGATTTGGTTACAGACTCCGCCGTTAGGAGGCTTATTTTTGATGCTGGAGACCACATCAATGACTTGATTACCCTTTGTGAAGCAGACATTACAACAAAAAATCCAAAGCGATTTAACAAGTATCACAACAACTTCAAAATTGTTCGCAAAAAAATTGAAGAAGTAGAAGAACGGGATCATATCAGAAATTTTCAGCCGCCTGTTTCGGGAGAAATCATTATGAAGTCATTTAATCTCAAGCCTTCTAAAGCTATTGGACAAATCAAAGAGGCAATAAAAGAAGCCATTTTGGAAGGAGAAATTACCAATGAATTCGACGCTGCATTTGAGTTGATGAAAAAAGAAGGAGAAAAACTAGGATTGAAATTTGTTAAAAATTAATGCTTATGAAAAAAAGATTTCGTTTTTGGGTTGGGGTTTCATTGGTGTTGGTTTACATCGTTATCGCTGCTGGTGCAATTGTTAGAGTAACTGGAAGTGGAATGGGTTGCCCCGACTGGCCAAAGTGTTTTGGTTACCTTATTCCACCTACTGAAAGAGGACAATTGGATTGGATTTCTGAACACAACTACAAAACTGGAGAGGTAATCATTGTGAATGAAAGTTTACAAGTAGCCAAAAAGGACTTTACCAGTACAAATAAATATTCTGAATCCAATTGGGAAACCTACACCAAACACCATTATGCGCATTTCAATGCTTTTCATACTTGGGTTGAATTCATCAATAGATTGGCAGGAGCGCTTTCAGGAATAGCAACCTTAATTGTAGGAATCTTGTCGTTTAGTTATTGGAAACAGAAAAAAAGGATTGTAATTTTTTCTGTGCTTGTAAACTTAGGAATGGGGTTTCAGGCATGGCTAGGTAAGACTGTTGTAGATTCTAACTTGCTTCCTACAAAAATTAGTCTTCACATGATTATGGCTTTGTTGATTGTTGCTTTTTTGGTTTACCTGTATGCGCTAACTTCTTCTGATGAATCAGAAAATACGGATACTTCAAAAATTAAAAAATTAGGAATCATAGCATTTGTTCTGACTTTAATCCAAATCGGTATTGGGACACAAGTACGACAGTTCATTGATATTCAAATTGATTTTCACGGTATGGAACAAGCTGTAAAATGGTTAAATCCTGCTCCAATAAAATTTTATGTGCATCGAAGTTTTTCACTAATCGTGGTTTTGATTAACACTTATCTATTTTACAGTATTCGAAAAATGAATCTTAGATTTCAAGTTTACAACTGGGTTATACTGATTTTAGGCGCAGAAGTTTTAACAGGGATTTTGATGTATTATTTTGATTTTCCAATCGCCACACAACCCTTGCATTTACTTCTAGCCTCCCTGTTGTTCGGGGGACAACTTTATTTTTTATTTCAACTTTTCATTCAAAACTTAAATACCCATAGTCATGATTTACAGATTTAGAATTATTCTCGATGCCAAAGAAGATATCTTGAGAGATATCGAAATCGAGGGATCAGCTACTCTAGAGGATTTTCATTACGCAATAGCTCAATCCTTTGGGTTTGGTGGAAGAGAAATGGCTTCTTTTTACAAAACAAATCAAGCATGGGAACAGGGTGAAGAAATTCCTTTATTGGATATGGATGAAGGTATTGAACCCATGGGTCAAGCTTCTGTTGATAGTATTTTTAATGCTGAAAATCATCATTTGATTTATGTTTACGATTTTCTAGCTTTATGGACTTTTTTTGTTGAACTGATGGAAATTGGAGAACAAGAACCCTCTACACTTTACCCCAATCTGATTTTTGCACAAGGGGAGGTGCCAGAGGAAGCACCTCAAAAAGATTTTTTATCAGAAAAGAATAATTCCGATGCCAACGACTACCTGAGTGAAGATAATTTAGGAGGGGGCGAATATGAGGATACTGACTTTTATTAGATCAAAAACTAATCAAATGACATATTTAGATTTTCATAATTTCTCCGCACATAAGCGAAAGATGCTTTCAAAACTTCTCCCATATTTTTAGTTTTTTTAAAAGCGCTGTCTTTGGTGAATTTAAAAATCTCTGAGGATAATTTTTTAACATTCCCTGGGGTTGTTAAAGTATCTAAAGTCATGATATTCAACAAACGATCCAAGCGGTCGACAGAACTTAGAATACGTTTAACAAGTATGGAACGTTCCTCAATTTTGTATTGTAAAATTGAATTTGTTGAAAGTTTTTCTTTTACAACAGAAATTATGGGGAAATTTTCTTTGAAAAACTGGGGTCGATAAACCATAAATTTCCCTTCAAAACTTTGTTGGTCAAAATCGATTGCCCGAATCTTGTAAATTACTTGATCAAAATCGTGCGTTGGAATTACTACATAGTTGTATGCTCGCATATCACCCAAAAGTCGAATCATGGATCTTTCATTGAACTTTACATACTCTTTTGCAATCTGAGCTTGTTCAGAGGGGGAACATTGATCTAAGTATTTTTCAATAAATACATCCCCTGGAATACCCGCTATGTGTTCTTCAATTAAAGTGGAATCATTGATTAAAAAATTCAGGTTGTGAGGAGAGAGCATATGCTCAAATTCCAAACCATAAGCCCTTGAGGCGTCCGTTTTCTTAATGTAAAAATATGTGAAATTATCATTAAGAACATTTCGAACCTTGATTCTAAAGGGTTTTGAATTACCAAATGTGCAATAATCAATGGCGTCAATATTTAAAAATGGCATGGAAGTTTCATTGCCATCTGAATGCAAAAGGGCGTAAACTTTTTTGAGGTTGTAATCAATTTCTACCCGCTCACTATCCGAGTAATACACTCGAATCCACAAGGTGTCGTTTTCGTTTTCATCATAAACAACTACAGAACCCGAAAAACGAAGTAAATCCTCGTAATACACAGGCGTGTAAACCCAACGATTGTAGTGTTTTAAATAATCGTTTAACTCTTTAATTATTGGATAAAAGGGTTTTTTCTGTGAAATTAATTTTTCTTCCATAAAACAGGATTTATTCAAAGGTACTAACTTTATTTCATTGATCTCATTCTGTGAATGAAGTGACAAAGGTTGGTTTACTTATGTTGTAAATGCTTAAATTTAAGGTTTGAAAAATGAACTATGGCTTTTAAAATAGTATCCGAATTTTCTCCTACTGGGGATCAACCTGTTGCGATCAAAGAAATCGTTGATGGGTTTTCTCAATCGGAAAAGTACATGACGCTTCAGGGAGTAACTGGTTCTGGAAAAACATTTACTGTTGCAAATGTTGTTCAAGAATTGGATCGTCCAACTCTTGTGTTGGCTCACAACAAAACTTTGGCTGCTCAGTTGTATTCAGAATTCAAACAATTTTTTCCAGATAATGCCGTAGAATATTTTGTTTCTTATTACGATTATTACCAACCAGAGGCTTACATCCCTGTTACAGGTACTTACATTGAAAAAGATTTATCGATCAACGAAGAAATAGAAAAACTTCGTTTGAGTACAACTTCTTCTCTACTTTCTGGAAGGAGAGACGTTATTGTGATTGCATCTGTTTCTTGCTTGTACGGAATTGGAAACCCCGCTGAATTCCAAAAAAATGTAATCTCTATTAGAAGAGACCAAGTGCTCTCCAGAACCAAATTTTTACACCAATTGGTTCAGAGTCTGTACTCTAGAACCATGGCAGAATTTCAACACGGGAATTTCAGAGTAAAAGGAGATGTTGTAGATATCTATCCGAGTTATGCGGATACTGCTTTTCGAGTTCATTTCTTTGGTGACGAGATTGAAGAAATTGAAGCTTTTGACCCAATAGCAAACGAACGAATCGAACAATACGAACAATTGAATATTTATCCAGCCAATATGTTTGTGACTTCACCAGATGTTCTACAAAATGCGATTCATCAAATTCAAGATGACTTGGTTAAACAGCTGGATTTTTTTAGAGAAGTAGGAAAACATCTGGAGGCAAAACGCTTGGAGGAGCGAACAAATTTTGACCTTGAAATGATTCGAGAACTCGGTTATTGTTCAGGGATTGAAAATTATTCTCGTTATCTGGATGGAAGAAATCCGGGATCACGTCCTTTCTGTTTACTGGATTATTTCCCTGATGATTTTTTGATGATCATTGATGAAAGTCATGTTACTGTTTCTCAGGTTCATGCAATGTATGGAGGAGATCGAAGTCGAAAAGAAAACTTGGTTGAGTACGGTTTTAGACTTCCAGCTGCAATGGATAATCGCCCTCTTAAATTTGAAGAGTTTGAACAGCTTCAAAATCAAGTTCTTTTTGTTAGTGCTACTCCTGCAGATTATGAATTGGAAAAAACAGAGGGGGTTTTTGTGGAGCAAATAATTCGACCCACTGGGCTTCTTGATCCGATCATTGAAGTGCGTCCGAGTGAAAATCAAATTGATGACTTGATCGAGGAAATTCAAAAACGCAATGAAAAAGATGAACGTACTTTGATTACCACGCTTACCAAACGTATGGCTGAGGAATTGACAAAATACATGAGTCGGATTCAAATTCGATGTCGTTACATCCACAGTGATGTTGATACCTTGGAGCGAGTGGAAATAATGCAGGATCTCAGAAAAGGGGTGTTCGATGTTTTAATCGGTGTAAACCTTTTGAGAGAAGGTTTGGATTTGCCTGAAGTTTCTTTGGTTGCAGTTTTAGATGCCGACAAAGAGGGGTTCTTGCGTTCTAACAGATCCTTGACTCAAACCGTAGGACGTGCAGCGAGGAACGTCAATGGACTTGCTATTTTCTATGCAGATAAAATAACCAAAAGTATGCAGTTCACTATGGATCAAACCCTGTACAGGCGTGAAAAACAAATGGCTTACAACAAACTCCATAATAAAGTCCCTACCGCCTTAAACAAATCTTTGGACAGTGCCTTATCTAAAAATTCTGTGGCAACTTACGCCTCAGAAAAAGAATTGAAAAAAGCTGCAGAACAAGCAACAAGGTATTTGACTAAACCACAGATTGAACAAAAAATTAGAGATACCCGAAAGCTGATGGAAAAAGCTGCTAAAGATTTGGATTTTATTGAAGCTGCACGTTTTCGTGATGAAATTAAAAATCTAAAAGAACAATTAGTCTAAAAAAAACAAGATGCCAGCAATGAGTTATTGGGAAGACAAATGGTTTAAAAACTATGACTTTGCGGTTATTGGTGGAGGAATTGTTGGTTGTTTTACTGCTTTGAAATTGATTCAAGAAAGACCAAATGCTCGTATTGCAATTTTTGAACGAGGGCTATTCCCATCGGGTGCCAGTACAAAAAATGCAGGCTTTGCTTGCTATGGTTCGCTAACTGAATTAGAAAGTGATCGTAAACACCTGAATGACGATGATGTAAAAGCCTTGGTGAAATTAAGATATGATGGGCTACATCTTTTACGAAATACTTTGGAAGATAAAGAAATTTCTTATCAAGAAAATGGAGGGTTTGAATTGTTTATGAAACCTCCTGATGAGATTGAAACCCGAATCAACAAGATGAATGCCTTGCTGTATCCTATTTTTAAAGAGAACGTATTTTCACAAGAAAACAAACGCATTGAAAGTAATGGTTTTGCCAAAAACAAGCTGAGTACATTGTTGAAAAACAAATTTGAAGGTAGCATTGATACAGGTAAAATGATGTGGTCTTTACACGAGAAAGTTCGCAAAAAAGGGATTGCTTTATTTACTTCTACAAATATTGAAAATTTTAAAGAACAGAGAAATAGCATAGTCTTAGAAGTCCAAAGTGAATTGGGATTGATCGAAATAAAAACAAAAAAACTTGCAATTTGCACCAATGCATTTAGTAAGAAGTGGTTTCCAAAAGGGGACATTAATCCTGGAAGAGGAATGGTTTTGATCACAAAGCCAATATCAAATTTAAAAATCAATGGATGTTTTCATTACCACCAAGGGTATCATTATTTCCGAAATATCGACAACCGTGTCCTTATTGGTGGAGGAAGACAGCTAGATATGGAAAAAGAAAATACATCTGTTTTTGGTATCAATGACAACATAAAAAAAGTATTAATTGATGATTTGAAAAACTACATTTTACCCAACACTCCTTTTGAAATCGAGAAAGAATGGTCTGGAATTATGGCTTTTGGAGCAAATAAACTTCCTTTAGTCAAACGCTATTCTTCAAGAATTGTGGTGGGCATAAGATTAGGTGGCATGGGGGTTGCCATAGGTTCGATAGTCGGAAACAAAACTGCAGAGATTCTTCTTGAAGAATTGTAAAACTTTTATTTTAATTGAATGAATTTAATACTTGAAATACTTTCGGTAGGACTGAGTCTTACTTTTTTAATTCTATTGATTAAAGAAAATGTCAATTGTTGGTTTTTTGGAATTTCAGGATCGATAGTCAGTATTTTTTTATTCTACAGAATAGGACTTTACGCCGAGTCTATTTTGTATTTTTATTATGTCATCATAGGAATTTACGGTTATCAACTTTGGGGTTCAGTAAATAAATCACAACTTCCTGTAATTGATGTTCCAAAAAATAAGCACCTTAGTTTTTTAATCATCGGAACTTTTTGTGTCCTCTGCTTGGGATACATTTTAAATACATTCACGGATGCGAGTAATCCTTATTTGGATGCATTTACGACCATATTCAGTTTTATTGCCAGTTATTTGGAGGCTAAAAAAATATTGAGTGGATGGTACTATTGGATCATAGTCAACGGGGTTACTTTAGGCTTGTACCTCAACAAGGAACTTTATCTTTATTTCGCTCTTACCCTGCTTTACTTTACCCTATCTTTCTATGGCTTAAAAACTTGGAAACAAAAGGTTGTTAAAACTGCTTAATATTTAGCAGCTTTTCCGTTTGCAGAGGAGTTCTGTATGAAAATCCGAAGATCTTCATTTGCTTTTATTAAATCCTCACGTCTCAAATACATCATATGCCCAGAGCGATAGCCTTTAAAATAAAAACGATCTTTCATTAAGCCACTGGGATCTACTTGCCATTGGGTGTATTTTGCATTGAAATAGGTAGTTGCTCCATCATAATATCCCGACTGAATCAAAACTTTTAGATACGGATTTTGAGCCATCGCCTGACGTAAGTTGTCTCTGGTATCATCTTTTTCATTGTTCCACGGATGTACAGGTCCAAACATATTGTATTTGAGATCTGTTTTGAAGTTTAACTCCTTTCTGATGTAATGATTAATTGCAGGTGTAAAGGAATGCAGCCATGATGTTAGTTCCGAATTGTAATCTGGGCTAATGCCTGCTTCCATTTTATCTATTCCCGTGTATCGAGAATCTAATCTTCCTATTGTTTTACCTTCGGATCTGAGAAGTTCTTTCCAAAAAAATGTGTTGGGAACATCTAAGTTGTGTTGTAAAATAACTTTTTCACTTAAACCAGAATAGAAAGCCATTTTAACTGCAATTTTTTTCTTTTCTTCCAAGCTCAAAAACCCTCCCCTCATAAGAGCTGGGGTTAGTTGGTTAATTGCAAATTGCTCCGCTTTGGGCAAAATTTCTGTTAAATCTTGACTTTGTAAAGTGGTAGGTAATTTTTTGTGAAACCAAGCTGCTGCTGTGTAATAAGGCAAATTCAATGCTGAAGAAACAGGACCTCCAACACGTAACACTTTGTAATCCGCTGGAGAAACCATAATAACACCGTTTAAATACATCCACTGTTGGTTTTGCAACGCCAACGAAAGTCCCATTACTCGTGTTCCTCCATAACTTTCACCAATAATGTATTTGGGTGATTCCCAACGTTGCTTCCTGTTTACGAAGGTATTCATCCACTCTGCTAAGTATTTGATGTCTTCATTGACTCCAAAAAAAGTTTCTCTTTTTTCTTTTTCTCCATCATATTCAATAATCCTTGAATATGCGGTATTCACCGGATTAATAAAAACAATATCCGCAACATCTAAAACAGAATAAGGATTAGTCTCAAACCCATAGGGTTGTACTGGATATCCTTCATCATCAATTTTTAAAATTTTTGGACCTGTGTAAGCAACATGCATCCAAACTGAAGCAGAGCCTGGACCTCCATTAAATGAAAAAAAATTGGACGATTGACAGGTTTTGCTCCATTGGTACGACTGTAATAGGTGTAAAATAAACTTGCTATGGGTTTCCCATGTTCATTCCAAACGGGTTGAGTTCCGGTTTCTGCAGAATAATTAACCTTTACATCTTTAATCGTTACACTGTGATTTGTAACAATAAGGGTGTCGATTGGGATTTGCCGTTCTTGACCTTGGAGATTAAGGGCAAAAAAAGCTAAAATAAAAAAACGAGTCAATTTCATTTGATTTAATTTTAGATTAATACTGAAAGTTAAAAATAAATCAATTAATTCACGGAAATATCTATTGATAAGCATTTGATTTTAATCTATTGAAAGAAAAATAAAAGAATAAAAATCGTAGCTTTAAAAAGATAAAAAACTATTTAATGATTCAATCCTACAAAAAACCCCATCAACTCGAAGACCAATACGATGCGATAATTGTTGGAACGGGAATGGGAAGTTTGACTACTGCAGCATTTTTAGCTAAAGAAGGTAAAAAAGTACTTTTATTGGAACGGCATTACACCGCTGGAGGTTACACCCATGTTTTTAAAAGAAAAGGCTATGAATGGGACGTTGGGATTCATTACATCGGTGAGGTTCAAAAAGAAAATAGTGCTCTTAGGAAAATGTTTGATTACATCACTGACAGCAAATTACTGTGGGCAGATATGGGCGAAGTTTACGATCAAATCATTATTGGGGATAAAAAGTACAATTTTGTAAAAGGAGTTGACCCCTTTAAAGACCAATTAACCGAGTACTTCCCTGAGGAAGAAAAAGCCATAGAAGATTACATCAATTTAGTTTTCAAGGCAAATAAAGCCATGGGGAAATTCTACATCAACAAAGCGCTTCCTAAATTTCTGGGGAATATTATCGGAGGAATGCTGAAGAAACCCTATCAGGAATTTTCTAACAAAACAACATATGATGTATTGCGGTCTTTGACTGAAAATGAAGAACTCATTAAAGTATTATGTGGTCAATATGGCGATTATGGACTTCCACCAAAACAAAGTAGCTTTGCAATGCATGCTTCAGTTGTAAAACATTATTTTGGTGGGGGAAGCTTCCCTATTGGGGGATCATCACAAATTGTAAAAACGATCGATCCAGTCATCGAATCGGCAAAAGGAACCATTCTGATTAATGCTGAGGTAGAGCAAATTATTACTGAAAAAGAAAGAGCAATAGGAGTAAAAATGAGTGATGGAAAGTGTTTTTATGCTCCGATTGTTATCAGCGGTGTTGGTGTAATGAACACCTTTAAAAAATTGATTTCTAAAGAAAATAAGTTTAGTAAACAATTTTCTGAACAACTAAAAAAAGTAAAGCCCTCTGTAGCTCACGGATGTTTATACATAGGATTAAATGGAACACCAGAGGAATTAAAATTACCTAAAAAGAATTTATGGATTTACCCCGATGAATTGGATCATGATGATTGTGTTGATCGATTTTTAAAAGACCATAGTAAACCTTTTCCAGTTGTGTATGTTTCTTTTCCTTCATCCAAAGATCCAAGTTGGTCCAAGAGATACCCCAACAAAAGCACCATTGATATTATTACTTTACTTCCATTTGAAAGTTTTCACAAATGGGAAAATAGCAGATGGATGAAGAGAGGGGAAACCTATGAAGCTTTTAAAGAAAAATTTGCTCAACGACTGCTCGAACATCTATTTGAATTGTACCCTCACCTGAGGGATAAAGTTGACTGCTACGAATTATCCACCCCTCTGACAACCAAACATTTTGTAAACTATGAAAAGGGAGAGCTTTACGGTTTGAATCATGATCCAGCACGATATCAACAAAGTTTTTTAAGTCCAAGAACACCCATCAAGGGTTTATTTTTGACTGGTCAAGACATTGTTACTGCTGGGATCGGAGGGGCACTTTTTTCTGGATTTATTACAGCTACCACCATAGAAAAGAAAAATTTCTGGAAGAAAATTTATGCTTAATCCCCTTTTTTGGAGTGAAAATTTAAAGATAGTTTATTTGATTAATTGTAATTAGCAACTTAAACCATATCTTGCAAGTCAACAATAATCATATCTAATGAAAAATTTAATTAAACTATTTGTAATTACTCTAGTATTGAGTTCATGTTCAACAACAACTGAAACTAAAGAACGTATGATCGGGTTTCATCCTAACCAAAAAATTCAGGACTTAAAATGGCATTTGGGTACCCAAGAAGCCATTGACCATGTCATTGCTGTTGATAAACTATGGGCTGCAAAAGACTATGAATCAATGAGAAGTCATTTTGTTGACACTTTAAAAGTAACGGATTGGAATGGAAAAGTATCCTCTAGTTTCGATGAATTTAAAGCTTCAATAGAAGCGGATAATTCTGATGTAAGCTGGACTTTTGACTATGCTTATTCAGTGGACATCAATCCGACATTGGGAGGAGAACATGTGCAGGCAGGGTTTACCGTTAGCTCTCCAAAAGAAGATGGAACTGTTGAGAAATATTACATTCATGAAAGTTACTACATCATCAATAAAAAGATCGTAACACTCAGTCAATTTAAGCAAGCTTCTGCTCCATCTGAAGAGTAGGCTTATTATTAATATACAGAACAAAAAAACGGCTCCCAAGGGAGCCGTTTTTTATTGAAAAAAGTTGGATTATTTTACTTTAATCCATTTTTTTGGTTGCGGTAGACTTTCTTTCTTCTTAGGAAAGACAAGCTTCAAAACACCATCATTGTATCGAGCATCTATTTTATCAACAGCTACGCTGTCAGGTAAAGTAAATGATCTTTGAAATGAAGAATAATCAAATTCTTTTTTATGGTACAGATGGTCGTTTTCAGAAACCTCTTTCTCGGTTTCTAAACTTATTGTTAGTATTTCTTTATTTACTTCAATTTTAAAATCACTTTTGGTTTTACCAGGCACAGCTATTTCCAACAAAAATTGACTGTCGCTTTCTAAGATATTGGTAGCAGGTGGTTTATTTATCGAATCCCTTTGACGTCCCAATTCATCATAAATGAGCTGATCAAAAAAAGATGGGTTAATTTGAAAGTTTCTTTTAACTAAATTCATAACATATTATTTTAAAGGTTAATACTCGAACAGACATGTTCAAATAAAATACCAATTTAAAATAAATGTCATTATGTCATTTATTTTAGTAAAAACAGTGACAGTTTGTCTTATTTAATTGCTTGCTGTACTTTATCAGCTGCTTCTTGGAATGCAGTTGCAGAAAGAACATTAAGCCCAGAACTATCAATAAGTTCTTTTGCAATGTCAGCATTGGTTCCTTGTAGACGGACAATAATTGGAACATTTATGGCGTCTCCAAGATTCTTGTATGCATCTACAATTCCTTGAGCCACACGGTCACATCGAACAATACCTCCAAAAATATTGACCAAAATTGCCTTTACGTTTGGATCTTTTAAAATTAAACGAAATGCTGTTTCTACACGAGCAGCATCTGCAGTTCCCCCTACATCGAGAAAGTTTGCAGGATCTCCACCTGCCTGTTTAATCAAATCCATAGTTGCCATAGCCAAACCAGCTCCGTTGACCATACAACCAACGTTTCCGTCTAGATCAACATAATTTAACCCAACTTCTCCAGCTTCAACCTCAATTGGATTTTCTTCTCTGATATCTCGCAGCGCCAAGTAGTCTTTGTGGCGAAATAATGCATTATCATCAATAGAAACTTTAGCATCTACTGCTAAAATTTTGTCATCAGAAGTTTTCAATACAGGATTAATTTCAAATAAAGAAGAATCTGAGTTGACATATGCTGTGTACAATGAGGTAATAAATTTGGTCATTTCCTTAAAAGCTTGACCACTTAAACCTAGGTTAAAAGCAACCTTACGTGCCTGAAAAGGCATCATTCCTGTTGCTGGATCAATTTCTTCAGTAAAGATGAGATGCGGAGTTTCTTCGGCTACGGTTTCAATATCCATACCTCCCTCAGTGGAGTACATGATCATATTTTTCCCTGTTGCACGATTCAAAAGAACGGATACATAAAATTCACTCGCATCAGAGGCGCCAGGATAATAAACATCTTCAGCAACTAAAACTTGATGAACAGGCTTTCCTTCGGGAGGTGTTTGTGGGGTAATTAATTGCATCCCTATAATCTGACCAGCTAGGGTAGACACTTCTTCAAGGTTTTTGGCAATTTTTACGCCACCTCCTTTACCACGACCACCCGCGTGAATTTGAGCTTTAATAACATGCCATCCTGTACCTGTTTCATCAGTCAATTTTTTGGCAGCAGTAACAGCTTCTTCTGCAGTTTGAGCAACAATACCTCTCTGTATTGCAACCCCATAACTCGCTAAAATCTCTTTCCCTTGGTATTCGTGTAAATTCATTATTTTGATAATTTATGAGCACAAAAATAGAGAAGTTAAATCAAATAATATTGAATCCTACGAAAAAGTATTTTGTTGTATTTACAACATTATTTTATATTTTCAATTAATTTCTGCAAAGGGTGCAAAAGAATGTAAATAGTTCTTATTTTTGGCGAAAATATTGCGATATGAACCATGCAGAATTACTTTCCATAGCTGATGAATTTGGAGGATCACTTTATGTTTATGATGCTGAGAAAATTGAGTTTCAATACAGACGTCTAAGCAATGCTTTCAATGGAGTCAAGAACTTAAGACTTAACTATGCTGCTAAGGCACTTTCTAATATTTCGATCTTGAGTTACATTCAAAAATTAGGCGCTGGGTTAGATACTGTTTCCATTCAAGAAGTTCGTCTAGGGCTACAGGCAGGTTTTAGTCCGAGTTCAATAATTTACACTCCTAATGGTGTTTCTTTAGCCGAAATCGAAGAGGTTGCTGAATATGGGGTTCAAATCAACATTGACAATCTTTCCATACTCGAACAATTTGGAAGCAAATATCCCAATACTCCAGTTTGTATCCGAATCAATCCCCATGTAATGGCTGGAGGAAACAGTAACATATCGGTGGGTCATATTGATTCTAAATTTGGAATTTCTATTCATCAAATTCCGCATTTACTCCGAATAACCGAAAACACTAAAATGAACATAAACGGTATTCATATGCATACTGGAAGTGACATTTTAGATATTGATGTTTTTCTTCATGCATCAGAAATTTTATTTGAAACCGCAAAGAATTTCAAAAATCTTAGCTTTATTGATTTTGGATCAGGATTCAAAGTTCCATACAAAACAGGGGACATAGAAACCAACATTGAAGAATTGGGAGAAAGATTAACCAGAAGGTTCAATCAATTTTGCGCAGACTACGGAAAAGAATTGACCTTGGCATTTGAACCCGGAAAATTTCTTGTAAGTGAAGCTGGGTATTTTATTTCTAGAGTAAATGTGATAAAGCAAACTACCTCAACTGTTTTTGCTCAAATTGACAGTGGCTTTAATCATCTCATACGCCCAATGTTCTATGGGTCTCATCATGAAATAGAAAATATCTCCAATCCTAAAGGAAGAGAACGTTTTTATTCTGTTGTAGGTTACATTTGTGAAACAGATACCTTTGGTAGTAACCGTAAAATATCTGAAGTTAACGAAGGTGATTTTCTGGTTTTCAAAAACGCTGGAGCCTACTGTCAAACCATGGCGAGTAACTACAATTCAAGATTTCGTCCTGCAGAAATTTTATGGATTAACAACGAAGCCCATTTGATTCGTAAAGAGGAAACATTTGAGGATATTCTTCACAACCAAGTGCTTTTGGATTTTGATAAAGTAAATGAAAAGAAAGCGGTAAATGTTTAAGAAATAACTCCAGATCCAAGGAGCTCATCTTCTATGTACCAAGCCACGAATTGTCCTTTACTGATAGCTGTTTGCGGTTTATCAAAAAGAACATAAAGTCCGTCTGATTCATTGTACAAGGTTGCTGATTCTAGGGGTTGACGATAACGAATCCTTGCATCTACTTTTAGGGTATCACCAACGGCTATTTCAAGATCCTCGCGTATCCAATGAATTTCATCTGGTACTACTATCAAACCTCGTCGAAGCAATCCAGGATGACTTTTTCCTTGACCTGTAAAGATTATGTTTTCTTTTACATCTGTATCAATAACAAATAAGGGTTCTGGGGTTCCCCCTACGCCCAATCCCTTTCGTTGTCCTTTGGTGAAAAAATGAGCTCCTTGATGCTGACCAACAACAGTTCCGTCGTTAGCACTGTAATTCATTTTAGTAGTATGATACTCCAAGCGTTCTTGTTGAGAGGAAAAATCAATTTGTTGATTTTGATAACCCTCGAAATCTTGATCAATCTCAATTATTTTTCCAGACTTTGGTTGAAGTTTTTGTTGTAAAAAATCGGGTAAACTAACTTTACCAATAAAACACAACCCCTGAGAATCTTTTTTGTCAGCTGTTACAAGGTTTTGATCTGAAGCAATCTGTCTAACCTCTGATTTTTGCAACTCCCCAACAGGAAACAAAGCCTTTGAAAGTTGATCTTGAGTTAATTGACATAAAAAATAGGATTGATCTTTATTGGAATCTGAACCGCTTAGTAAACGATAAATAGTCTTACCCTGCGTGTTGACCTCAACCTCTCTTCGGCAATAGTGACCAGTGGCTACAAAATCAGCGCCCAAAGAAAGTGCGATATCCATAAAAACAGCAAACTTAATTTCACGGTTACACAAAACATCTGGGTTTGGTGTCCTTCCTTTTTTGTACTCATCAAACATGTAGTCAACAATACGATCTTTGTAAGCGACACTTAAATCTACAGTTTGAAAAGGAATACCGAGTTTATCTGCTACAATCATGGCATCATTACTATCTTCTAACCAAGGGCATTCGTCAGATAAAGTAACACTTTCATCATGCCAGTTTTTCATGAAAAGTGCAATTACCTCATACCCTTGTTTTTTTAACAAGTATGCGGCAACACTAGAATCAACACCTCCTGAAAGACCTACAACCACTTTCTTTTTCATGAAACAAAGTTAGATAATTGAATCGATACAGCTGATCTAAATGCACAGCCCTTTTGACTAGCGTTTCCCTCTAGCTTTTTTTTGTTGTTCAGCTTGTTCCATTGCTTGTTGTAAACGAGCAGAGAAACCTCCTTTTTTCTGTGGCTTCTTTTTGTTTTCCTCTATTTTTGCCAGAATCTTTTCATCATCAACAATAAAGTTTTTAATAACAAGCATTAAAATGATGGTAAGCACGTTTGAAACAAAATAATACAAACTCAATCCACTAGCATAGTTATTAAAGAAGACAAGCATCATAAAAGGCATTATGTACATGATGACCTTCATATTGGGCATTCCAGGCTGTTGAGGAGCTGATTGTTGTCCTGCAGTCATCATGGTGTAAAAGAATATTGCTACTGAGGCTAAAATTGGAAATAAACTGATGTGATCTCCATAAAAGGGAATGTTAAAACCTAGCTCAAGAACTGAATCATAGGACGATAAATCATCTGCCCATAAAAAGCTTTTCTGACGCAAGGCAAATGCAACAGGGAAGAAACTAAATAAAGCATAGAACACTGGTAACTGGATTAAAGCAGGTAAACAACCTGACATTGGATTGGCACCAGCTTTACTGTACAAAGCCATCGTTTCTTGCTGTCGTTTTACAGAATCATCTTTGTACTTTTGTGTAATTACATCTACCTCAGGTTTCAAAACTTTCATTTTAATCTGAGAAACATAAGATTTGTAAGTTACTGGTGACATAACCAAGCGAACAAGTGCAGTCATGATAATAATTGCAATACCATAAGGCAAAAAAGAGCTCAAGAAATTAAAGGTAGGAACAAAAACATATTTATTGATCCAACCAAAAATCCCCCAACCAAAATCAATGGATTCCTCAATTCCTAAATCATATTGCGCCAAAGTCTTGTATTCTGTGGGACCAAAATACCATTGAAAGTTCTGATGAATTTCTCCAGAGGCAGTCACTGGAATTTCAGCATGATATTTTTTGGTAAACTGCTGATCTACAATTTCAGAATCCAACAAACTCTCAGAGGTAAACCGAACGCTTTCGAAAGATTTTGCAGGAATTAAAATGGAATTAAAAAAATGCTGTTTAAAAGCAATCCAATGAACATCACTGTCTTCTTCCTCATCTGAAGAAGACACGGACAAATAATCAATTTTATCATCAAATGAATAAGTCAATTCATGATAACGATTTTCATATTCAATACTTTTGGAATTTCTAAAAGCTTTTAAGTCCCAAGTAATATTTTGTTGCTCACGGGTATTCATAAGGCGAACCATCCCCTCTGATCGAATAGAGAAATCAATCATGTAACTGTTAGCATTGATTTGATATTCAAAAACAATAAACTGAGATGAGCTGACTGCAGCTGTAAGAGTTAGAGTCTGAATTCCACCTCTTTCAGTGATTTTTGGAGTGAAATAAAAATCAGCTGTATTTAAAACTCTACCATCGGAAGTTGAAAAGCTGTAATTAAAATTTTGATTTTCTTTTACCAGATACAAAGGTTCCTCTTTGTAGTTATTAAATTCTTTTAAAAACAAGCTTGATATTTGAGCTCCTTTTGGAGAAAAAACAATGGATAGCTTTTCATTCTCTAATGCAAGTTCTTCGGATGTGTTTTCTTGAAATAAGTTTGAAAATGCACCATAAGCTGCTCTCATTTGTTGATCTTGAAGAGAATCATTTAAAACAACTCCCAAAGAACCTTCAGAGGCTTGACTCGTTGAGGCTTCCGTTTGTTTTGCATTTTCTGTCGCAACTTCTTCAATGGGCTGTTGATTGTTCAACATCCATGTAAGGATTAGTGCAATTAAAAAAAATCCTACAAATTGCCAGGGATCAAATTTTTTGTTTTCCATAATTAATTAAGTCAATCTATTGACTTTATTTAGAGTGATTGTATTTCAAACTTGCTTTAACAAAATCAACAAATAAAGGATGTGGATTAAGTACCGTGCTTTTGTACTCAGGATGATATTGAACACCGACAAACCAAGGGTGGCCTGGGTTTTCAACCACTTCAACTAATCCTGTCTTGGGATTAATACCAGTTGCTTTTAATCCTGAAGCTTCAATTTCTTTTCTGTAATGATCATTGTACTCATAGCGGTGACGATGACGTTCAGAAATGGAGTTTTGACCGTATGCTTTGTGCGCTAAAGAGGCTGTGACCAAGTCACAGTCCCATGAACCTAATCTCATAGTGCCTCCCATTTCGGTTATGGCTTTTTGGTTTTCCATGATTGAAATGACTGGCTCAGAACATTGCTCATCCATTTCAGTAGAATTTGCATTCTTAATCCCCATCACATTTCTTGCGTGCTCAATAACCGCCATCTGCATTCCCAAACAAATTCCGAAGAACGGAATCTTATTTTCTCTTACATATCGAACAGCATCAATTTTTCCTTCAGTTCCGCGACCTCCAAAGCCCGGAGCTACAATTACTCCGTCAATGTCTTTTAGTTTTTCTGAAACATCCGAAGCTGATAAAAATTCAGAATGTATAGATACAATAATTACTTTTACCTCGTTCGAGGCACCAGCATGAATCAAAGATTCGAGAATTGATTTGTAAGAATCTTGTAACTCTACATATTTTCCAATCAATCCTATTCTAATTTGTTGTTTTGGGTTTTTATGTTTTTGCAAAAATTCTTTCCAATGAACCAGATCAATGGGCTTACTCTCTAATTTTAAAGTATTTAAAATAACTTTATCCAATCCTTCGTTTAACATCAATAAAGGCACATCATAGATGGTCTCAGCATCTATTGATTGAATGACTGCTTCTTGCTTTACATTGCAGAACAAAGCAAGTTTTCTTCGGATATCATCTGAAATATTATGTTCTGTTCTACAGACCAAAACATTGGCTTTAACCCCGCTTTCCATAAGGGTTTTAACTGAATGTTGAGTGGGTTTGGTTTTTAACTCTCCTGCAGCAGACAAAAACGGTACAAGGGTTAAGTGAACTACCATGGCATTTTCATCACCCAACTCCCAAATCAATTGACGTACTGCTTCAACATAAGGTAAAGACTCAATATCCCCTACGGTACCTCCGATTTCAGTAATTATGATATCATAATCTCCCGATTCGCCAAGTAGGCACATTCGCTCCTTTATTTCGTTGGTTATGTGGGGGACAACTTGTACGGTTTTTCCTAGAAAAACTCCTTTTCGTTCTTTGTCTATCACACTCTGATAAACCCTACCAGTGGTTACATTATTGGCTTGAGATGTAGATACATTCAAAAAACGCTCATAATGTCCTAAATCTAGATCCGTTTCGGCTCCATCATCAGTCACAAAACATTCTCCATGCTCATATGGGTTTAGGGTACCTGGATCAACATTAATGTAGGGGTCAAACTTTTGTATTGTTACGTGGTACTTTTGAGCTTGTAAAAGTTTGGCTAAAGAAGCTGCAATGATTCCTTTTCCGAGGGAAGAAGTAACCCCTCCCGTAACAAAAATATATTTGGTATTTGACATCCGGTTTTAGAGAGTATGTGTTAGTTATTTACCGGGCTTAAAATTACAAAAACTATTGAGATAAATAGAGTTCTTAGCCTTATTTCTTGATTTCTGAAAGTTCATAACCTTGGTGTTCCAACAAAAAATACGCTCGATTTTGATACCCTTGATCTTTGTGGGGAACATAATCAAATCGGCTTTCAATGTACTCTGTCTCTCCTAAAGCATCAGAACTCAGTTGCTTCTTATGTGCCCAACGTAAAATCACATCTAGGGTCAAATCATAACCGCGTAAAGCTTCTCGTTTGGGTAAGTCTCCAAAAGAACTTAGATAAAGAGAATCAAATGCTCTGGTCCGCTTGCTCTCATCAGAAAAAGTTCCAGCTGTGAAAGTAAATCTTAAATTACCCAATTGTTTTTTTGAAATATTAGAATTATCATAAGCATTGGATCTGTAAGTTGTAAACAATTGCACATCTCGATCTTTTGAAACCTGAGAATTGAGAAGTGAGGTTACACTTGCTATGAGTCCTAAATTTTGGGATTCAAAAACCACTTTATTTGTTAAGGAATCTACCAGTAAAGAATCAATTAGATCTGGAACAACATATCCTCCTGGTTCTGGACGCAACACTTGAGCAAAAGGATAACGATTAAGGAGCTTTTCTTCAATTTCATAGTTCAATGAATCTGCAATAACCAAAACATTTTGCGTTGAATCAATTGCAGTGTCTAAATAATCAAACATTTTTTCTCTTAACAACTCAGGAGCAGTAATGGATTGATACACATTGGGACGATTGATGACAGGGTTAGAAGAAAGAGGAGCAATCATAGGAATCAGTTTTAAACTGTCCTGAAGGGATAAAATATCGAAGTTAGAGGGAATCATAGGGCCAATTACCAAATCATTGTCTGACCAATTTAAGCTGTCTAACTTTGATTTTAAATATTGTTTGTCGTTTTGAGTATCTAGTACATTAAGTACGACTTCCACGCCCAAACTTGCAGCCTCTTCAACCGCCATTACCGCTCCAGAATAAAAATCTAATGCAATGGTATGAAGGTTGCGAGTCTTTAGTTTAGTTTCAGTATCCTGAATTGAATCAAATTCAATTTGGTTTGATTTAAAAGGTAACAATAGCCCCAAGGTGACTTTAGAGTCTGGAGGAATAGAATCAAGTAAATTGTTTTTTTCAACCAAAAGATCGTCATCTATTTTGAGATCTCCTGTAAGCCCTAAAGGAATCTTCAAAATCATTCCAGCCTGAAGTCCATTTGTTTTGAGAAGAGGGTTTAATGCAATTAGATCGGAAGCAACAACTCCTAATTTTTTCTCTAAACCATAAAAACCTTCTTTGGGTTTTACTTTGTAATAATTAAATTCTTTTTCTAAGGCTAAGGTTTCGGCCTCACTGCGTTTGGGAACAATAATTTCTTGTCCTATTTTGAGACCAGATGCAATTTCAGGGTTGTATTGTTCTAACTCTTGAACTGTAATCCCATAACGATAAGCTAAGCGCCACTTTGTCTCTTTAGGCTTAACTAGGTACATCGACAATGTATCGGGCAAACTTGCTTTAGTAGTCGGTTTTGGCTTTAAATAAACAGGAATTTGAAGAAGCATTCTTTTCTTTAATCCGATTTTTTTAATGAGAGGATTGTATTTATAAATTTGTTCAATTTGAACATCATACTTTCGGGCTAATCCATACAATGTTTCTTTCTTTTTTACTCTATGGCTTATGAAAGAAATGGGTTCAACCTGAGCAGATAGGCTCAAAGTGAAGAAAAAAAGGAAAGAAAATAAAAGTTGTTTAGTACTCATAAAGACGGTGTTTATTATTCCCATTCAATTGTTGCTGGAGGTTTTGAACTGATGTCATAAACAACTCGATTCACTCCCTTAACTCGATTAATTATTTCATTTGATGTTTTTTGTAAAAACTCATACGGTAAATCTACCCAATCGGCAGTCATTCCATCTGTTGATGTTACTGCACGAAGCGCAACACATTTTTCATAAGTGCGTTCATCTCCCATTACCCCTACACTATTTACGGGAAGCAAAATAGCTCCCGCTTGCCAAACTTGATTGTACAAGCCATTGCTTTTGAGTCCATCGATAAAAATAGCATCAACTTCTTGTAACATACTAACTTTTTCTTGAGTAATATCGCCTAAGATACGGATTGCAAGCCCCGGCCCTGGGAAAGGATGTCTACCAATCAATTCTGAGTCAATACCTAAACTTGTACCTACACGTCTTACCTCATCTTTAAAAAGCATACGCAAAGGTTCAACAATTTTCAATTTCATGTAATCTGGTAAACCTCCTACATTATGGTGTGATTTAATTGTTGCTGAGGGACCATTTACTGAAATGGACTCTATTACATCGGGGTAAATTGTTCCTTGAGCAAGCCAGGTTGCTCCATCTATTAATTTAGATTCATCATCAAAAACATCAATAAACGTATTTCCAATAGCCTTACGTTTTGCTTCAGGATCAGAAATCCCTTCGAGTTTATCAAGAAAACGTTTGGATGCGTCTACCCCTTTAACATTGAGACCCATTCCTTTGTATTGTTCCAAAACACTAGAAAATTCATCTTTTCTTAGAAGACCGTTATTTACAAAAATACAGGTCAATTCATTTCCAATAGCTTGGTGTAACAAAACAGCTGCAACAGTAGAATCAACTCCTCCAGACAAACCGAGGATTACTTTTTCTTCTCCAATTTGTTTTCTAAGGGATTCTAAAGTCATCGAAACAAAAGAATCTGGTGTCCAGTCTTGCTTTACTTGAGCAATATCTACCAAAAAATTAGAAAGCAATTGTTTTCCGTCGGTGGTATGATAAACTTCTGGATGAAACTGTATTGCATAAGTCTCTTCTCCTTCTATTCGGTAAGCGGCGTTTTCAACATCAGCAGTACTTGCTAAACGCATTCCTCCTTTTGGGAGTTCTTTGATTGTATCGCTATGACTCATCCAAACTTGACTTCCTACTTCAATCGAATTAAAAAAAGCTTCGCTAGGAGCAACGTAGGATAAATTTGCACGTCCGTACTCCCTTATGTTGGATGGACTGACTTTTCCACCAGAAAAATGTGCCAAATACTGTGCTCCATAACATACAGCCAATAAAGGGATATTTCCTCTAATTTTTGATAAATCAGGGTGAGGAGCATCTTCCGAACGAACAGAATAAGGAGATCCCGACAAGATTATCGCTTTGAACGGTTTTAGATCTTTGGGAGGGTTATTGTAAGGGTGTATTTCACAGTAAATAAATAACTCTCGGACACGCCTTGCTATTAATTGTGTGTATTGCGAACCGAAGTCTAGTATCAGCACTTTTTCTTCCATATCCAAAAATACAACTTAATCTTCGTTCAATAAAAGCTCTAACGATTTTTTAGCAAAAGAATTAGTCTAAAATAATCCAATCAAATTTGAAGGATAAAGGATCGAGGTTTTTGGATAGAATCGACAACAATTCGCTTCCGTATTGAAGATAAAACTCTGAAAAATTAACGGTCCGCTCTTGCAAAGTTTCATTTGGAAAAAGTATGTCATGAAGTACTAGTAGTCTTTGTACTTGATCTGCTAACTTTCGCTTCTGAGCTTTTAACAAGCGTTTTTCTAGACGATCAATACCCTTGAACTGTTTCGTTTTCTGTGCTTTTACAACACCTTCAAAAGAAGCATCGGTCTCAATTACTAGCTTTTCTAATGAATAGAATTGAGTTTCTAAGGTTTTCTTTAAATATTGAAGATCCAAATCGATGTTACTGATTTGTCGGACTTTTTTGTTGATCAGTGAAGGACGCTTTAAGAAAAAATCCAACGGTGACATCTGCATATTATCAATTTTTTTAGCAATTTTTTTGGGAACTAAAACCACTGCATTTCTGTGCAACAAAATTGGAAATAAAACTTTTTGAGATTCAAAATACGACTTAAGTTCCAACCAATAAGCCAGCTCCCCACCGCCTCCAACATAACACAAGTTGGGCAAAATAGTTTCTTGATACAATGGACGGATCAATACATTGGGTGAAAAGCGTTCTGGAGTGTTCTCGACCTCTTGAAGTAATTCTTCAGCAGTCCATGACATTGTTTTATCTACATCGGTAAAGCCTGTTGCTGTTCGAATAAGTCGCAATCGATCCTTTGCCGTTAAATAAAATAAATTGATTTGTCTGGGATTTACCTGTGGTAAATAAGAGGAATCATAATCAGTTTGTAATTTACTAATGGTTTTGTTTACATGAATCTCGCAGCTACTGGACTGCAGTTCTTCTTTTATTTTGGGAGCAAATTCCATTTTCAAGGCACGATCATCACCATCTAGAATAACCAAACCCTCTGAATTAAATAACCTATGAACAAGTTTTCTGGTCGCCTCTGCCAGAGTTTTTGAGGATAAATAGCTTATTCGAATCAACTCTTTAATCTCTTGTGCAGTTGAAGAAGAGCCTAAGTTATTTTCAAACACAGAAAACAAAGACTCAATACCATCAAGAGGAAATTTACCAACCGCTCCTGCTTTATTTCGATTCCATTTGAAATTCTTTCTATTGAAATTAAAAAAAGAAATTTCATCAAAATCATGATCCTCAGTTGCCATCCAATAAACAGGAACAAAATTAGATTCTGGATACGCTATTTTTAACTTTTTACATAAATTGATGGTGCTAATTATTTTAAATAAAAAATACAAAGGACCAGTCATCAAATTGAGTTGATGCCCTGTTGTAACTGTGAAAGTATTATTCAGTGAAATATTTTTGATGTTTTGATACACCAAACTATCCTTCAATAAAAGAGTGTCATATTGGCTTGTAAGTGAATCAACCAAAACTTTTCTCTTCTTTTTTGTAAAAGTCTTCTGTTTTTCTAAAAATTGCTTTTTGAATTTTTCAATCTCAGGAGTTTCTCCGTAAAATTGACTTAACTGTTTATTTCCTTCAAACAGATCACAGATGATTTTGGATACATAACCTGAATTTCGATAAGAAATTTGTTGAGATCGCATAAGGCATTTTGGTATTCGTAAAGATATTCCTTATCAAGTAAATATAAAAATATCGGATAAATTTTATCTTTACGTTTCCGAAACGTTCATAACATGAAAAATTTAGTTATTAGCTTGCTTATTGCACTATTATCTCAGCCCTTAATTTCCCAAAACATACCTTCCCCAAGTGAATTTCTGGGATACGAATTGGGAACACAATTTACCAGACATCACCAAGTTGTTTCGTACTTCAAAGCCATCGCCTCTACTTCTGAGCAAGTCAATCTTTCGTCTTATGGCACAACATATGAAGGAAGAGAGTTACAATTAGCAACAATCTCAAGTTCAGAAAATTTGTCTAATCTCGAAGAGATTAAAGAAAACCACCTCGTTGAATCGGGTTTAAAAAATGGAAGTGCATCCACTTTGAATCCAAAAAGTATTGTTTGGTTGAGTTACAACGTCCACGGAAATGAGGCTGTTGGTACTGAAGCTGCAATGAAAACAATTTACACGCTGATCACTCAAAAATCTGATTGGTTACAAAACACAATAGTTATTATGGATCCTTCTATCAATCCTGATGGACGTGACCGCTATGTAAACTGGTACAACCAAGTAAAAAGCACTCCTTTTGACAACTCGCCCATTGCCAATGAACATTATGAAGATTGGCCCAGCGGTAGATACAACCACTATTATTTTGATCTCAACAGAGATTGGGCATGGGTAACTCAAAAAGAAACCCAGCAACGCCTAAAAGAATACCATAAATGGTATCCTCATATTCATGTTGACTTTCATGAACAAGGTGTTGATAGTCCCTATTACTTTGCACCAGCCGTTGAGCCTTTCCACGAAATCATCACAGATTTTCAAAGAGAATTTCAACACACAATTGGAAAAAATCATGCACTTTATTTTGATAGAGAAGGATGGTCTTACTTTACAAAAGAAGTTTTTGATCTTCTTTATCCAGGCTATGGAGACACTTACCCAATGTTTCATGGAGCAATTGGAATGACCTACGAACAAGGAGGAAGTGGTCGAGCGGGCTTGAGCATAAAAAATAAAATTGGAGATAATTTAACCTTAAAAGATCGTATTAATCACCACTACACCACAGGACTTTCAACAGTCGAGACTGCCAGTAAAAACTCCAAACTACTCAATGATGAGTTTAAAAAATATTTCCAAAATAATAACGTAAAATATGCAACGTATGCCTTAAAAGGAGATTTGGATAAAATAGCTAAACTAAAAGAACTACTGGATACTCATCATATCCCCTATGAACATCCAAAAGCCAAAGTAAATATCAAAGGATGGGATTATGAAAGCCAAAAAAACTCTACAATTTCCTTTGAACCCGATGCAGTAATATTGAATGGTCGAGGTAAAAAAGGTAAACTGATTCAAGCTTTGTTTGAGCCCAAAACTCAACTTTCAGACTCGGTTACCTATGACATTACCTCCTGGTCTTTACCCTATGCATACGGACTAAAAGCGGTTGCAAGTCAACAAAAAATATCAAACACAGCTCCATCTAAAGAAAAAGCTGTTGTTAACCTTCCAATAATCAATGCCTACGCATATGCAACAGCTTGGAGAAGTATCGAAGATGGGAAATTCTTAGCCGCATTACTGAAAGAGAAAATTAGAGTTCGTTACAACCTAAAACCCCTTGACAATGGAGGAAAACGGTGGGCAGAGGGAAGTCTTTTCATATTAAAAGGAGAAAATAAAACCATTGATGAATTTGATAAAACAATCCGAAAAATTGCTTTGGAAAACAACCAAAATCTAACCGCTCTAGCTTCAGGGTTTTCTGATCGCGGCATAGATTTAGGATCAAGCCTGATGGAATTTATTCCACAAAAAAGAGTGGGACTCATAAAGAGTGACAACTCAAACCCACAAGGTTATGGAGAAATTTGGCATTTTTTCGAACAACAATTAAAATATCCCATTACTCAAATTAATTTAAACCGATTGAACGATCGTAATCTAGACAAATTTGATGTTCTGATACTCCCGCCAGGATATTACAATCTTTTTTCTGATGATGATTCTGAGATTTTGAAATGGATAAAAAATGGGGGGCGCCTTGTCGCTTTAGGATCAGCAGTTAGAACATTTTCTAATCACAAATCTTTTGATTTAAAAATCAAGAGTACAAACGATGAAAAAGATGAGTTTGTGCCTTTTGGAGAAATGGAAAGAAAAAGTATTAGTTCAGCAATTTATGGAAGTATTTATTCTGTAAATATTGATACTACTCATCCCTTAGCTTTTGGTTATGATAAAAACTATTACAGTTTAAAAAACAGTGCTACTTCCTACCAACTTTTAAGTGAAGGGACGGTAGGAAAGCTTCCAGAGGGGTCAAAACCCTTAGCTGGTTTTAGTGGCGCCAAAGCCATTGAACGCCAAAGTGAGTCATTGATTTTTGGCATGGAATACCTAGGTAAGGGAAGTGTTGTTTACATCGTGGACAATCCGTTGTATCGAGGATTTTGGGAAAACGGTAAACTCTGGATGGTAAACGCAGTATTTCACTAATAAACACTATGCTGGTTCGGCATAGAGATCAAAATCGGCTGCCTCGATGATGGTAAGGTTCACGTACTCTCCGTGTTTGAGGTAAAACTTTGTTGCATCAACCAAAACTTCATTATCAACATCTGGTGAATCCATCTCAGAACGACCTACAAAAAAGTTCCCCTCTTTTCGGTCGATTACGCATCGGTAGGTTTTTCCAACCTTTTCCTGATTTAGTTCCCAAGAAATTTGCGACTGAATATCCATTATTTCAGAAAACCTTCTTTGTTTTTCCTCTTCGAGAACATCGTCAACCAATTGATGTGCATGTGTGTTTTCTTCATGGCTGTAGGTAAAACATCCCAAACGTTCAAAACGCATTTCTTTAACCCAAGCTTTTAATTCTTCAAAATGTTCTAAAGTTTCGCCCGGATAACCTACAATAAGACTGGTTCGTATGGTAATTCCAGGGACATGTTTTCTGAATTCTTTGAGAAGTTTTGTGGTTTTCTCTTTGGTAGTACCCCTTCTCATGGATTTCAAAATATCATCTGAAATATGCTGTAAGGGAATATCTAAATAATTACATACTTTGGGCTCGGATTTCATAACCTCCAACACATCAAGAGGAAACCCAGTAGGAAAAGCATAGTGCATTCTAATCCATTCTATCCCCTCGACCTCAACCAAGGCTCGCAATAGCTCTGCTAAATTCCTTTTTTTGTAAATATCCAAACCATAATAAGTCAAATCCTGAGCAATTAAGATCAGTTCTTTAACTCCATCACTTGCTAGGGACTCAGCTTGTTTTACTAAATCTTCAATAGGTGTTGAACGATGTTTCCCACGCATCAAAGGGATTGCACAAAATGAACAAGGTCTATCACAACCTTCTGAAATCTTGAAATATGCAAAATTTTTTGGAGTTGTTGTGATTCTTTCTCCAAGAAGTTCGTGTTTGTAGTCGGCTTCTAATGCAGCCAACAATTGAGGTAATTCACTGGTTCCAAAATATTGGTCAACATCAGGGATTTCTTCTACAAGGTCAGGTTTGTAACGCTCACTCAAACAACCTGTCACAAAAACCTTATCAATTTCTCCAGCTTCTTTTCTCTGAATATTTTCCAAAATTGTATTTACAGATTCTTCCTTGGCGTTATCAATAAAACCACATGTATTAATGACAACTATGTTGCCGTCTTCTTCATGGACAACTTCTTTATTGTTGGCTTTGAGTTGCCCCATCAAAACTTCAGAATCGTAAATGTTTTTGGAACAACCAAGGGTTATTACATTGATTTTATTTTTAGTAGAATTTTTTGTTCGCATATTTTATTTAACAGCTAAGTGGGTTTCAAAAAAACGGATACTTTCTTTGGTAACCCCTTCAACATCTTTACTTGTAATGTATGATGTCATTACGTGATCCCCTGATTTAGGAAAAGCCATTTTCTCTTTTTGTGTGGTCGAAGTCCCCAACTGATCAAACATTTCTATCATTGCGTCCACAGAAACAACATCGTCTTGGTTTACTTCATCCTTGTAATAATACCCCATAAAAACAGGTTTCTTTATTTTTTCAAAGGTTTCGGGAATCATCGCTACTTCGAGTAATTTTTGGACGTGAGTTATTGCTTTGATATGGTATCGTGTGGTCCAAAATTGTTCTTTTGGAGAGACTACATCTTGCATAATATGATAATCTGTGCCTAAAGCAGAGGTTACTATTTCTAGTCCCCAAGGTAAGGTTCCGATTCCTGTTAGTGGATTTTTGATTCTGATGTTGGGAGAATACAATCCAATGATTACAACCTCTGGGTCATCTCCTAATAAAAGACTCAGTGCTCCACCATTTGAAGTTCCCAAAAGAATAACCTGTTCTCCCAGGGTTTTTGCAACTTCTAGTGCTTCTAATGCACTGGCTATATATTGATCTCCAGTAAACTCTTCCAATGGACTTTCATTATCTATTCCATGTCCAGATAAACGAGGTAAATACAAATTTGCTTTAAAATGTTTGGCTATGTTTTGATGAAAAGGGGCTCCCTCTTCTGAACTTGCAGAAAAACCATGTAAATACAAAACACTGTATTTTGTTTTTTGAGGTATCGAATCGTAGAACTCAATTCGGGATTCATTTCCTTCTTTCAATCCTTTAACTTTTAGTTCACGAGCTGTGATCCAATCATTCAACTCTAAAAGGTTCTGAGGAACAGACGGTGCCTCTTGATTTAAATTAGGCTCAGCTACTTTTGGCCCACTAAAAAAAATGATAAATCCGATTCCAAAAAGACCAATAATATTTTTAAGATTTTTTTTCATCATCTGATGTTAATTAAAAAAAGAGTGTAAAAAAGATTCTACATCAAAAAGTTGAATATCATCAATCCCTTCGCCTACTCCAATAAATTTAACTGGGATCTTGAAAGCATCTGAAATTCCAAGAACAACTCCACCTTTTGCAGTTCCATCGAGTTTGGTAATTGCTAATGAGGTAACTTCTGTTGCTTGCGTAAATTGTTTCGCTTGCTCAAAAGCATTTTGACCTGTTGATCCATCTAAAACTAAAATAACTTCATGGGGAGCATCGGGCACCACCCGATCCATAACTTTCTTAACTTTTGAAAGTTCATTCATCAAATTCACTTTATTGTGAAGACGTCCTGCAGTGTCTATTAGGACAACATTAGCTTTTTGTTTTTTTGCAGATTCAAGGGTGTCGAATGCTACTGATGCTGGGTCACTTCCCATTTGTTGTTTCACTAGGGAAACATCAGATCTATCTGCCCAAACTTGCAGTTGATCTATTGCACCTGCTCTAAAAGTATCTGCAGCACCAAGCACCACCTTTTTACCGGCATTTTTGAAATGATGCGCTAGCTTGCCAATAGTTGTTGTTTTCCCAACACCATTTACTCCAACTACCATAATGACATGGGGCTGATGCGCAAACGTGTCTGAAAAAGAAAAAGGTTTCTCGGGTTGTTGTGGATTTAATATTCCCGAAATTTCCTCTTTCAAAATTAAACTCAATTCCTTAGTTCCCAGGTAGCGATCTTTGGCTACGCGCGCTTCAATAGCTTCGATGATCTTCAGAGTCGTTGTAACTCCAACATCTGACGTAACTAAAACTTCTTCTAAATCATCCAACAAATCAACATCTACCGTTGATTTTCCGGCTATGGCTGTTCCAAGTTTTGAGAAAAAAGATTTTCGAGTTTGTTCTAGGCCCTTATTCAAGTTTTTTTCTTGATCCCCAGAAAACAATGATTTTAATAAACTCATGAAGTTGTTAAATAAAAAAAGCTACTGTAAAAGTAGCTTTTTTTTGGATTGAATACTCGTATTCTAATTAGTGTTTACTTAACCAGTCATTAACAAGGTCTGGTGCAGTAATAGTTTCTACGAAAGAATAACTTTTGGCGTCACCTTTCTTTACCATTTTTATTACTTTGGTAAGTCTTTTTGATCCCGTTTGA
Source organism: Candidatus Arcticimaribacter sp. (assembly GCA_002708445.1). Classification (GTDB taxonomy): domain Bacteria; phylum Bacteroidota; class Bacteroidia; order Flavobacteriales; family Flavobacteriaceae; genus Arcticimaribacter. The sequence continues at coordinate 32,934 of PAOB01000006.1, read as the reverse complement.
AGGGTAGCTACTGATTTCTTTGCCATGGTTATTTAATTTCTTTATGAACAGTCATTTTCTTTAAAATCGGATTGAATTTCTTGATCTCCAGTCGATCTGGTGTATTCTTTTTATTTTTCGTTGTAATATAACGAGAAGTTCCTGGTTTTCCAGAATCTTTGTGTTCAGTACATTCAAGTATCACTTGTACACGGTTTCCTTTTTTTGCCATGATCTACTATTTTAGATGGATTTTCCTTTTGCTCTAGCTTCTTTCAAAACTGCAGAAATTCCTTTTCTATTAATTGTTTTTAATACAGAAGCAGTAACTTTCAATGTAATCCACTTGTCTTCTTCAGGGATAAAAAAACGCTTCTTGATGAGGTTAACCTCAAAACGGCGTTTCGTTTTGTTGATGGCTTTAGAAACATTGTTACCGAACATTGCTCTTTTTCCACTTATTTCACAAACTCTTGACATAATTCTAGACTTTAAATGTTCTTTTAAAACAGGATGCAAATTTAGTGTTTTTTATGGAGTAACAAAATAGTTTCTAATCAAATTTCAAAAGACTTTTTGGATTTAAATAACAAAGGCTTCTGTTGTTAGGATTATTTATAAAACATTAAAGTAGGAACGAAAAAAAGAATTTAGCAAAAAAATAATATCTTCATTTTTCAACCACAAACAACTCAAATATTCTTACATCAATTTAACCTCGTCTTTTATGAAAGAAAAAACAATCCTTCAACGTAAAGAAATTTTTAAAACAACAAAAGAAAATCTTTGGAATGCACTTANCAATGTGAATTTAATGAAACAGTGGTATTTTAAAGAAATTAACTTTTTTGAACCCAAAACAGGTTCTAAAACCCTTTTTTCAATTGAATATGAAGGAAAAAAATTTTACACACAAATGGTGTGTTTATGTAGTTGTTCCACAAGAAAAAATTTCTTATCATTGGCAATATGAAGAATATGCAGGAGACTCAACCGTTACTTTTGAACTTAAAGAAATAAAAAACGGTATTTTACTTACCCTTACGGCTAGAATTTTAGATCCCTTTCCATAAATGGAAGAATTCAGTTATGAAAGTATGAATAAGGGGTGGGAAACGTTGCTAAAAGTTCAATTAAAACCATTTGCTGAAGGTGAAATACATTAAAAAATTTAATGTTAAAAAACTTCTTTGTGCAGTAGTTCCATAGCCTTATTTACAGCTTTTTCAACGACACGCTCTCTGTGTTTTCCTAAATGAAGCTCATAACTTACAACTCCTTTACTAGAGGCTAAAGCAATAAAAACAGTTCCTAAATTTGCGTCAGAATCACCTTTGGAAGGTCCTGCATTTCCTGTTGTAGAAACACCAATAGTTGCTCCTAATCGTTCTCGAACAGCTACAGCCATTGCCTCAGCAACTGGTGCACTTACCACAGAATATTCATTTATCAAAGATTGGGGTACTCCCAATACATTTACTTTAACATCAGTTGAATAAGCAACTACTCCTCCCTTAAAAAATCTAGATGCGCCAGGGTTTTGTGTAAATCGGTTGGCTATTTTACCTCCTGTACAACTCTCTGCTACCGCCAAACTATTATTTGTTTTTATGAACTGATTTTGAAGTTGTTCTTCAATAGATGCCTCCTCTTCGAAACCAACAATAATATCTCCAATAAGCCGGAATAATTTTTCAATCTCTTGATCAATCCTTTGATTGAGTATATCCTGATCATTTCCTTTACCAGACAAACGCAAACGCACCCTTCCTAAATTTGGGAGATACGCAAGTTTTATGTCTTTGGGTAGATTGTTTTCCCATTCTTCAATACGCTCTGCAATAACACTCTCTCCTAATCCATAGGTAAGTAAAGTTTTATGAATAATAAAAGGTCGGGTGTAGTGTTTTTGTAAAGCAGGAATTACTTCATTACTTATCAATGCTTTCATTTCGAAGGGTACTCCTGGTAAGGAAATTATTACACGATCTTCGTTTTCGAACCACATCCCCGAGGCAGTTCCATGAAAATTATTCAAAACTTTTGCCTTTGAGGGTAACAAGGCTTGCTTTCGATTTTCATCATTGATAGGTGTGGGAACATATTTTGCAAACATTTCTTCAATACGCTCCAAAACAAGTTCATTTTTCACCAAAACATCATCAAAGTATGCGCACAGGGTATGTTTGGTTAAATCATCTTTTGTAGGACCTATCCCCCCTGTTAGGATGATTACTTGAGCTCTTTTCTGAGCTTCATTCAAGCAATTTTCAATGTGTTCTTTTCGATCAGAAATAGAAGTGATTTGTCCGACTTCGATCCCAATTTTATTCAATTCTTTAGCGATAAAAACAGCGTTTGTGTTTACGATTTGTCCAATAAGAATTTCATCACCGATGCTTACAATTTCTGCAATCATATCTACTTTACTTTTATTGAAAATAATCGATGCCCTTCTAAAAACCCTTCGAGCACATCATCGGTTCTTACGGGACCAACTCCTGCAGGGGTTCCAGTAAAAATTATGTCTCCAATTTTTAGGGTAAAAAACTGGGACACATAGGATATTAATTCATCTACCTTCCATAACATCAAGGCAGTTGAAGCACTTTGTACAAGATTTCCATTTTTAGTCATTTCGAACTGAAGTTGATCTACATTAGGAAGTTCACTTTTACTGATCCAATCTCCAACCACAGCAGCTCCATCGAACGCTTTTGCTTTTTCCCATGGCAAACCTTTTGCTTTGAGTTTGGCCTGCAAATCACGTGCGGTAAAATCAATCCCCAAACTGATTTGATCGTAGTATTTATGTGAGAATTTTTGCTGAATGTGTTTACCTATTCGATTGATTCGGATCAAAACTTCGACCTCATGGTGTACATCATCTGAAAACGGAGGAATAAAAAAAGGTTGGTTCTTTAGAACCAGTGAAGTGTCTGGTTTGAGAAAAACCACAGGATCAACAAGTTTTTCGTTTACTAGTTCTTCGATATGACCGCTGTAATTCCTACCAATACATATTATTTTCATACTCTAGATTGTAAACCCGATCTATCAAATCAATTATTAATGACCCTCATTAAATTTACTCAAACGCAAAGCTGTTAAAACTTTCTTTGTGTACAAAGGAAAATCAGCATTGAGCAACCATCCAAAATATCCTGGTTCTTTTTCTAGAACCTCGTCTATTGTTTTTCCTTTGTGTTTTCCAAACGAAAAACAAGGTTGGTTTTCTTTGTTCAAAATAATAAATCCTGCTACATCCAGAGATCGTTTACGGGTACAGAATTGACTTAAAAAATCTAGATTATTTTCCAATTCTTCATAACGCTCAACCTGAGCTAATAAAACTTGATAGGTTGCTTCAGTGTCAGCCATTGCTGTGTGAGCATTTATCAAGTCTTTGTTACAATAAAACTTTAGAGCAGCGCTCAGGGTTCGTTGTTCCATTTTGTGAAAAATAGTTTGAACATCAATAGTCTTGTGGTTCTTAAGGTCAAAATCAATCTCAGCACGCATAAATTCCTCTGCTATCAAAGGGATATCAAAACGATCTGAATTGAATCCTGCCCAATCACATCCTTTCATGAAAGCATAAATCTCACCAGCTAGTGTTTTAAAATTAGGAGCATCTGCTACCTTTTCGTCTGTTATTCCATGAATGTCAGAAGCTCCTTTAGGGATTGGCATTTCTGGGTTTACCAACCAAGTTTTCCCTTCTTTATTTCCGTTGGGTAAAAGCTTGAGAACTGCTATCTCAACAATACGATCTTTTACTACATTAACCCCAGTAGTTTCAAGGTCAAAAAAGCAAAGTGGTCGTTTAAGTTCAAGTCCCATAGAATATTTTTAAAAATCAATTGAAGTATCCCATTGCTCCAAAGCATCAGAGACCGCTTTTACAAATTGTCCTCCTATGGCTCCGTTAATTATGCGATGATCATAACTGTGACACAACATCATCTTTCTTCTTATCCCTATGAAATCACCATTTGCAGTTTGAATAACTGCTGGCATTTTTCGGATAACACCAATAGCCAAAATACCAACTTGTGGTTGATTGATAATGGGTATCCCTGTTATTGACCCAAAATTTCCTACGTTGGTAACCGTGTAGGTTCCATCCTTGATCTCATCGGGTTTTAGTTTATTCTCTCGGGCACGCATCGAAAGCTCGTTTACCGCTCGAGCCAAACCTACCAAATTGAGGTGGTCGGTATTTTTTATTACTGGAACAATCAAGTTGCCATCTCCCAAGGCAGTTGCCATACCAATATTTATGGCTTTCTTTTGAATGATTTTACTATCCCCCTCTACTGAACTGTTGAGTAGTGGATATTCTTTAAGTGCTTTGACAACAGCAGAGATGAATATGGGAGTAAATGTTAATTTTTGTTGTTCGCGTTCTTGAAATTTTTTCTTAACTCGTTCTCTCCATTCCCATAAATCAGTAACGTCAACCTCGACAAAAGATTGGACATGGGCTGAAGTTTTTCGGCTCATGACCATATGATCAGAAATCATTTTACCCATGCGAGACATTTCAATTATTTGATCTTGTCCAGAAATAACAGTAGACTCTGCCTCTGTTTGATTTGCAGAATTAAGCTGTTGTTTTTGATTGCTTCCTTTAACTGATGTTCGACTTTCGAGGTAGGTTAACATATCCTTTTTGGTAACCCTACCTTTATCTCCTGTCCCTTTAATGGTATCCAAATCTTCAATTGATATGCCCTCTTCTTTAGCAATATTTCTTACTAAGGGAGAATAAAATCGATTCGATTCGTTTGATGTGAGTGATGGAGTTTGAATAGTTTCTTGAATTGAGGAAACCTCTGCTTCGATAATGGCAATTGGGTCCTCTTCGGGGGTGCTTTCTGTCTCTAAAGAAGATTCATAAACAATAAATTCTTCTGATTCTTCAGATGGATCATCATTTCCATCGGTCTCAATTACAGCAATCACGTCTCCTACTTGGGCTATTTCATCTACTTCAAACTTCTTTTCTAGGAGTACCCCCGCTACTTCAGATGGAATATCTGAATCTACCTTATCTGTGGCAACCTCAACAACAGACTCATCAAGAGCTATTGAATCCCCTACATCTTTAAGCCAAGCACTGAGCGTTGCCTCTGCAACACTTTCTCCCATTTTTGGTAATTTAAGTAGGTATTTACCCATAGTTTAAAGATTTTTAAAGTGTTACAAAGGTATCAAAATTATTAGAGAGTTTATTAAAAAACTCAGTACATTGTGGCTACCCTTGAAGGGAATCTTCATAAGGAATTCGCTTTAAAATACTCCGTCCTAGAGTTATCTCATCAGCATATTCTAATTCATCTCCAACAGGTATTCCACGAGCAATAGTCGATATCAATACTTCAAAACCAGATAATTGCTTGTGAATGTAGAAAGTAGTTGTATCTCCCTCCATAGTAGCACTCAAGGCAAATATGATCTCTTTTACTTTTCCAGATTTTACTTTTTCTACCAAAGAAGTAATTGTCAAATCTTGAGGACCTACACCATCAATTGGAGAAATAATTCCATTGAGAACATGGTACTTTCCTCGAAATTGATCTGTATTTTCAATCGCCATTACATCTCTAATATCCTCAACAACACAAATCTGCTCATCTGACCGTCTTGAGTTTGAACATATTTCACAAACCTCGGTATCTGCAATATTATGGCATTGGGAACAAAAAGTAATCTCAGATCTAAACACGTTTAAGGCTGATGCTATTTCTTCGGTTTGTTTTTTGGGTTGTTTTAGCAAATGTAAGACCAAACGCAAGGCTGTTCTTTTGCCAATCCCCGGTAACTGAGACATTTGATCAACGGCTTGTTCTAATAGTTTAGATGAAAATTCCATGATCACAAAAATACAAAATAAACCGTCTTCTTTTCTTTGATGAACCATTAACTATTACTGTATTAAGGATTAAAAAATAATTTTGATTTAGATGAATTGCTACCAAATAAAAATATCAGAGAATATTGTTTCTCTAGCAATGATTATTTTTTTCTTTCATACCTTAGCCCATATGATATCACCTGCTTTTATTCTTAGTTTGATTCTTGGATATTTCTTTATTTTAATAACCATATCATACTACACAGGTAGAGAAGATTCCAATAAAGAGTTTTTTACAGCCAATAGGAACTCACCCTGGTATTTGGTTGCTTTTGGTATGGTTGGAGCCTCACTTTCTGGGGTTACCTTTATTTCAGTTCCCGGCTGGATCAAAACTTCTGAGTTTAGTTACCTTCAAGTGGTACTGGGGTACATGGTTGGTTATTTTGTTGTTGCCTATGTTTTGCTTCCTGTTTACTACAAAAATCAAGTAACTTCTATTTATGAATATTTAAATACACGACTCGGAAAAAACAGTCATCTGGCAGGAGCTTTGTTCTTCTTTATTTCGAGAGTTTTGGGAGCTGCTTTCCGCTTATTTTTAGTAGCAATTGTATTACAACAATTTATTTTTGATTCGTGGAGTGTACCTTTTGAAGTTACCGTTATTCTCTCTATTCTTTTGATTTGGGTTTACACACAGCGCGGAGGAATTAAAACCATAGTATGGACAGATACCATTCAAACCAGTTTGATGATTTTGGCTGTATTCTTGTCAATAGTGTACATCAATAAAGAACTCGAATGGAGTATGATTGACTTTTTGAAATCAGCAAAATTCAAGGAATACAATAGTGTTTGGGTAACCGATTCTTTTTTTGCTCGGAATCATTTTTTAAAATCCTTTATCGGTGGAATGTTCATTACTATTTGCATGACGGGTTTAGATCAAGATATGATGCAGAAAAATTTAAGCTGCCGAACTTTAAAGGATGCTCAAAAAAATATGATGGTTTTTAGCGTTGTCTTGGTAGTGGTAACTGGGCTTTTTATGCTTTTAGGGGCATTGCTTTACATTTATGCTGAAAAGGAAGGAATTGCACTTCCTATGATGGATGGAAAGGCCAAGTCCGATTTACTTTTTCCAGAAATTGCATTGAACGGCAATCTTGGTCTGGAGGTTGGTATCACATTTATTTTGGGATTGATTGCTGCGGCTTACAGCAGTGCAGATAGTGCTCTTACTTCTTTAACTACCTCTTTTTGTGTTGACTTTTTATCCTTAGAAAAAAAAGATCAGAAGACTCAAAAAAGTATTCGTAAAAAAACTCATGTTGGTATGAGTGTTTTACTAGTACTGGTGGTGATTGCTTTTAAATACATTCTTGATGAAAATGTAATCGATAGTTTACTAACAGTTGCAGGGTACACCTACGGACCATTGTTAGGATTGTTTGCTTTTGGAATTTTCACTGACTACACCATCAAAGACAAGTATGTTTGGATTGTAGTTTTTACATCAGTAATCATCAGCAGCATTCTCGGAGGGATAGAGGCATCTGTTATCGGTGGATACCAGATTGGCTATGAGTTGTTACCCCTAAATGGAATATTTACTTTTCTGGGTTTAATACTGATTCGTAGCAAGCAAAACTAAAGTACAGGCTTGTTCCGTTTCAATCCCAGCTTCTTGTAAAAGGCTTTCTAATTTTTGATTTTCTGTCCCTGGATTAAAAATCACCCTTCTAGGTTTTAAATTCAGAAGATAATCGTAATAGGTTTCTTGACGAGCCGGGCTCAAATACAAAGTAACTGTATCTACATTATTCCACTCTGATTGATGTTCTGTATGAATTGTGGTATCGCCAAGAACTCCATCTCGAAACCCCAAAGCGAATACGGTATGCGAAGCAGCTTTCAATTTGTAAAAAGCTTTGTTTGAATAGCGCTCGGCATTGGTGGAAGCTCCAAGAATTAAAGTAGATTTATATGTGTTGTGCATCTTACCAGACCATCATTGAACTTCCCCATGTAAACCCGCTCCCAAAAGCTGCAAGAACTACCTTTGAACCTTCTTTGATTTTTCCCTCTTCCCAGGCTTCAGTCAAAGCAATTGGAATAGAGGCGGCAGTTGTATTGCCATATCGCATAATATTGTTGTAAACTTGATGATCGTCTAATCCAAATTTCTTTTGGATAAATTGTGAAATTCTCAAGTTTGCTTGATGAGGTACCAACATATCAATATCACTCGCTTGCCAATTATTTTTTTGTAATCCTTCGTTGATTACCTCCAAAAAACGAACAACTGCATGCTTGAAAACAACCTGACCATTCATGTAAGGGTAATAACTTAAATCTTCAGGGTCGTTTGCGTCAATTATTTCGGGCACCCAACGTTGGGTGCTTGGACCAATTAAAGATAATTCTTCAGCGTGCTTTCCTTGTGAATAAATATGGGATGACATAATACCTCGATCCGTATTTGTTTCTCTGGTTAAGACAGCTGCACCAGCACCGTCTCCAAAAATAACAGAAACTCCACGGCCCCTTGAGGTCATATCCAAGCCACCAGAATGGTTCTCGGATCCTACCACCAATATGTTTTTGTACATTCCTGTTTTGATGAACTGATCCGCAGTGGTTAATGCATAAATAAACCCACTACATTGATTCCGAATATCCATCGCAGGACAGGCTGGAATCCCCAATAAATCTTGAAGGATTACACCAGAACCCGGGAAATAATAATCAGGACTTAGCGTTGCAAAAAGGATTAAATCCAAATCTTCGGCTTTCAAATTTGCACGTTCCAAAGCAATTTTAGTTGCTTTTAGAGCCATTGTTGCTGTAGTGTTTCCATCACCTTTTTTAATATGGCGACGCTCTTTTATTCCTGTTCTTTCCGTTATCCATTCATCAGAAGTATCCATGATTTTGGACAGGTCGGAGTTGGTTACAACATTTTCTGGAAGGTATTTCCCTAGCCCAATAATTTTTGAATTGTACATAAATTTTTATTAGTAGTTCATTAAAAGTAAAGAATAATAGAAACCATAACAAAAAAATTTAGATGAACTTTTTGTAATTGTCGACCACGACATTGGATTTTAAATCGTGTAACAAATTGTACAACCCAAAGAATGTACGGTTGATGTAAAGAAAATGTCTTGAACCACGATTTCCATTCAGCTTACGTAATTGTTCATCCTTGGATAGCCTTTCACTCATTTGAGCAACCTTTCCCCAAAAGATTTCATCAGAAAAATCAAAAGTTTCATTGTGAAAAGGAAAAGTCAATACTCCAAGTAACTCGTGGAACAAATCGGTAATGTATGCACTATCTTTTGCTGAATCATCAGGTCTGAGAATTTCTAGCGCGGTAATTTTATCAATGAAAAAATCGCGATCTTCCATTGCCTCTTTTTGAGCTAATTCGAAATAAGGTACATAAAAATCCTCTGGAACATCTTTGATACATCCAAAGTCAATTGCTATCAGATTGCCAGAACTGTCAACCAAAAAGTTACCTGGATGAGGGTCCGCATGAACACGCTTCAAAACGTGCATCTGGTACATGTAAAAGTCCCAAAGTGTTTGTCCTATTGAATTGCTTTCTTGAGGATCGTTTTGTTTGGAGGTGTATTGCGCTAAATGAATTCCGGACATCCAGTCCATGGTTAGGATTTTATCACATGAAAAATCTTTGTAATAGTCAGGAAATTTGAGATTAGGAATGTGCAAACAAGCCTCGGTCATTGATTTGCTTCGTTCCAGTTCTAGAGTGTAGTTTGTCTCCTCCAACAACTTTCCTTCAACTTCCTTGAAGTATTTTTCTGAATCTTTTCCCTTCAGATTGAATAAGCGAGTTGCAACGGGTTTTACCAATGTCAAATCTGAACTGATGCTATTTGCTACTCCGGGGTATTGAATTTTCACGGCAAGTTTTTTGCCATTAAGTGTAGCTTTATGAACTTGTCCTATACTTGCTGCATTTACGGATTCGGATTCAAAAGTATCAAATATTGTTTCTGGATATTCTCCTAAATATTTTCTAAATGTTTTTCTTACAAGCGGTCCGGATAATGGAGGTACAGAGAATTGAGCCAAACTGAATTTTTCAACATAAGCACCCGGTAATAAGTTTTTTTCCATGCTTAGCATTTGAGCAACTTTTAGTGCGCTTCCTTTGAGGCTTTTCAGTCCATTGTAAATGTCTGCGGCATTGTTTTCATCAAAGTTCTCCTTGGCATTTTCGGGATCTGTAATTTTGTCTCCAATGTATTTTATGTAATTCCCTCCTATTTTAACTCCCGTGCTCATCAACTTTCCTGCACGTTCTATTTTTCCAGTTGGGATGTAATCTAGTGTTTTCAATAAGCTTTATTTAATTTTTCTTTCCACAAAAACTTCCCGAAATCCAATATTCTTTCAAGTTGAGTGTTGTCAAATACGTCAAAAGCAACTGTGACCGATTTTTCTATTGCTTCATCGGTTCTTTCAGAACCTTGTGAAGTGTCATCCAACCAAAATTTTAATAAAAATAACAATTGAGCCCAAGCTGCTTCCGAAAATAGTGCAACAGGATGTTTGGTTGTGTTCAATGTTTTGTCATCGTTACCCTCTTCAATTAAATCAGATGAGAAATCTTTAAAAGAACTTTTTAGTTTTTTTAATTGTCTCATTACAGACATTGGTGATCCTACTGGGCTTAGTGCAAAAAACACATAACTTCTGTTGAGCTGTAAGACCTCAAAAAAAGTAAAATAAAATGTCAATAAACGATCTTTTCTACTGAAATCATCAAACCTTTTATTCTTACGGATCAGATCCATTGTATTTTCAAAAAAAACTTGCCAAATATGAAGTTTAACAGAATCTAAAGATGCGTAGGTTTTGTAAAAATCAGATTCCTCTATTCCGTTGGTCTTACAAAATTTGTAAACCGAGAGTGGGAATTTTTCGTTCTCCAACGCGGTCTCCATGTAGAGGGTAATAATGTTGGAGGTTTTTGTTTTTTTTGCTGTTGCCATGACATTGATATTTACTACAAAGATACAAACTGTTTATCTTTTTAAGAAAAAAATTAAACAAAATAAAATGCCAATTTGTCAGCGAAAATAGAATGGTATTTTTTTTGAGTTGTGTTAGATAAAAATAAAAATATGTCNAAAGGTAAAATTAATGTTTCTGTTGAGAACATTTTTCCTCTCATNAAGAAATTTTTGTACAGTGATCACGAGATTTTTTTGCGTGAACTCATATCAAATGCTACGGATGCAACTTTAAAGTTAAAACATCTGAGCAATCTAGGTGAATCAATTGGTGAGCTAGGCGATCCCATAATTGAAATCAAGCTGGACAAAGACAATAAAACCCTCCATATCATTGACCAAGGAATTGGAATGACCTCAGAAGAAGTAAAAAAATACATTAACCAAGTTGCGTTTTCTGGTGCAGAGGAGTTTTTGGAGAAATACAAAGACAGTGCTGCTGATAGTGGTATTATTGGCCATTTTGGTTTGGGGTTCTATTCTGCTTTCATGGTTGCAGAAAAAGTAGAGTTAATTACCAAGTCCTTCAAAGATGAACCAGCTGCTCACTGGAGCTGTGATGGTTCTCCAGAATTTACTTTGGAACCTCATGACAAAAAAGAAAGAGGGACAGAAATCATTCTTCATATTGCTGAGGATTCTGTTGAGTTTTTAGAAAACTCAAAAATTACCGAGCTTTTGAACAAGTACAACAAGTTTATGCCAGTCGCTATTAAGTTTGGAACCAAGGAAGAAACCCTTCCTATTCCAGATGGAGCTCCAGAAGGAACTGAAGCCCAAAAAATGACTGTTGACAATATTGTAAATAACTCAAATCCAGCTTGGACGCAACAGCCCGCTGACTTGAAAGAAGAGGATTACAAATCCTTTTATCGTGAGCTTTACCCTACTCAATTTGAAGAGCCTTTGTTCAACATTCATTTGAATGTTGACTATCCTTTCAACCTGACTGGGATTCTTTACTTTCCAAAGCTAAGCAACGATCTCAGTATTCAAAAAGACAGAATTCAGCTCTACCAAAATCAGGTTTTTGTAACGGATAATGTAGAGGGAATTGTTCCTGAATTTTTGACCATGCTACGCGGAGTTATTGATTCTCCGGACATCCCATTAAACGTATCCAGAAGTTATTTACAAGCCGATGGTGCTGTTAAAAAAATTAGCAACTACATTACCCGTAAAGTAGCTGATAAATTGTCAAGCCTTTTCAAAAATGACCGCGCTGCTTTCGAACAAAAGTGGAACGACATTAAAGTGGTTATTGAATACGGGATGCTTTCTGAAGAAAAGTTCTTCGAAAAGTCTGACAAATTTGCGCTCTACCCTACTGTTGACGGAAATTACTTCACTTTTGATGAATTGAAAGAGGCTACTAAAGATTTACAAACAGACAAAGACGAAAAACTTGTTGTTCTTTATGCTTCAAACAAAGATGAGCAGCATTCTTACATTGAAGCTGCTAAAGAAAAAGGGTATCAAGTATTACTTTTAGATTCTCCTATTGTTCCCCACCTTATTCAAAAACTAGAAAGTAATCACGAAAAAATTTCTTTTGCTCGAGTAGACGGTGATGCTATTGATAACCTGATCAAAAAAGATGAAGTTACCGTTTCTAAACTTTCAGAAAAAGAAAAAGAAGCACTTACTCCTCTTATCGAAGAAGTAATACCCAAAGAGAAATACACCATTCAACTGGAAGCACTGAGCAGTTCACAACTTCCCTTTGTTTTGACCCAACCCGAATTTATGCGTCGTATGAAAGAAATGCAGCAAACCGGAGGTGGCGCAGGTATGTTTGGAAATTTACCTGAAATCTACACTCTGGTAGTAAACACCAATCACCCTCTGGTAGGTCAAATCTTGAACACCAAGACCAAGAAGAAACGAGAACGTCTCATTCAACAAACCCTCGATTTGGCTCGTTTATCACAGAACCTTCTCAAAGGAGAAGAGCTTACACAATTTATTGTTCGCTCTGTTGATCTGATTAAATAAAAAAAGGCTGTCTTCAAAGACAGCTTTTTTTTGAACTATTTTTAACTAGCTTTAATTAAAGCTTTAGTATTGAATGAGTCAAGACGAAGACTACAAACTGGACAATCCCATTTGGTTCGCCTTAGAAGAAACGCATAAGCAATATGCGATTGAATTTGACGGCTGTAAATTTTACAAACCCCAGTTTTGTGCTTTTGGCGGAAAAGGACCAACAGGAGTTACAAGCCCAGCTTCGGATAAATATAGCAAACTCACTTCTTATTTTTACATGGTAGGAGAACCCCCGACTACTGGTGTACAAACCCAAATCAAAAAACAACTAACAGCTAATCAAATGCTCTTATCTAGTCCCTTTGATTTACAACTTACCGAATCGATTGTTAGCCTTGATTCTGATAAACAAATAAAGGAACTTTATGATCTAGTAAATTTTGTGCAGCCTGGATTTATCCGAGAGAAAACGGTACAGATAGGGTCTTATTTTGGCATTTACTCTGGGGAAAAATTAATTGCGGCTTCTGGGGAACGCATCAAGATGAATTCTTTCACAGAGGTAAGTGCTGTTGTTACTCTACCTGACTTCCGAAAAAGAGGCTATGCACAGCAGCTCCTAAAAAAAACTACTGATAAAATCTTTTCCGAAAACAAAATCCCTATTCTGCATGTGGACGAAAACAATGTCCATGCAATAAAGCTCTATGAAAAGCTCGGTTTTGTAACCCGAAGAAAAATAGGCTTTTGTTTGGTTGAGGCTGTTTAATGGTTTCTCCTAGAATTCAAAAGGCCGTTTTTAACCCAAATCAAAAAAACACCATTTACAACAGTGAATTTTTCTCAGAATAAGGGAAAATTTCGTCATACCTTTTGATGAGATTCATACCCAAGCGTCTGTTGATATGCTGTCGCCGAAGTTGATCAGGAGCACTCAATCCTGAGGCAGCTAGTAACTCTGTAAAACTCTTGAGTGTTTTTCTATGGAAATTAGCCACACGAGACGATTTATCGTTTACATCCAATCCACTCATCAAAGATTTATTTTGTGTTGCTACCCCAACTGGGCAGGTGTTGGTGTTGCATTCCAATGCCTGAATACACCCAATGGCCATCATCATTGCACGCGCACAACTTACCATATCGGCACCCAAAGCTAAAGCACGAGCAATATGGAATCCAGTAAATATTTTTCCAGAGGCAATCAATTTGATTTCATCTTTTAAACCATAGCCCACCAGAGTGTCATAGGCAAAGGCTAGTCCGTCGCGTAAAGGAACTCCGAGGGAGTTTGAAAATTCAACAGGAGCGGCCCCTGTTCCTCCCTCTCCTCCATCTACCGTAATAAAGTCGGGAGTGATTCCAGTTGCTAACATTGCTTTACAGATGGCGATAAATTCTAGCTTTTTACCGATGCACAATTTAAAACCAATGGGTTTTCCATGAGACCGCTCGCGTAATAATGAAATAAACTCGATCAATTCCGTTGGATTCGAAAAGGTCGAATGACTCGGAGGAGAGTGAACGTCTATGTGCGGATCTACTCCTCTAATCGCTGCTATTTCTGGGGTATTTTTGGCAGCAGGTAAAATTCCTCCATGACCGGGTTTAGCTCCCTGAGATACTTTTATTTCAATCATTTTAACCGTATCTAAGGCAGCTTTTTCTGCAAATGAATCGGGGCAAAAATTTCCTTCTTTTGTTCTACAACCAAAATAACCCGTTCCAATTTGCCAAATTAGATCTCCTTGTGATTCTAGATGAAATGGACTGATGGAACCTTCTCCAGTGTTTTGGGCAAAGCCTCCAATTTTAGCTCCTTTGTTCAATGCCAAAACAGCATTTTTACTTAACGAGCCATAACTCATTGCAGATACGTTTAATATACTTGCTGAATAGGGCTGATTACAGTGCTTACTGCCAACCTCAACTCTTGGACTTGAATCTACTTGATCTTGATCAATAGCATACATCGAATGATCCATCCACTCATAACCCGATCGATAAACATCCATCTGTGTTCCAAAAGGCACAGTATCGGTTACGTCTTTTGCTCTTTGATAAATCAAGCTTCTGAACATTCTGTTGATCGGACGTCCCTGAGTGTCAGTTTCTACAAAATACTGCATGATCTCAGGACGAATGGCTTCTAGTACATAACGCAAATGCCCCAGAACAGGGAAATTCCGAAGGATCGTTTGTCTTTTTTGTGTGAGGTCATAAAAACCAAGTAAAATCAAGGGAGCGGTTAGAATTAAACTCCATTTTATGGGTTCCCATATGAAGTAAATTGCTGTGGTCAAAATGAGGGTTAGGAAGGATAAAAAAATAAAGCCTATACGTACTTTCATGTCAGATTATTTTTAATAATAATAGTTGTATTTTTTTTAAAGATAATCAATCGAAAGTTTTTTAAAAATTATGTACTTACTTATTTCAGTTGATTAACGACTGGTTTGAAACTATCTAAACAAGTTTTTGGTAAAAAATTTAATGCTTTACAAATTCAAAAAGTAAAAATTAAATGTACTTTTGAATATGCACGAACTCTTCTCAGATAAGGCTCCTGTTTGGAAACCAAAACTTCCCAATGGTGAATTGCTTTATTTTGAAAATTTTTGGTCAAAAAAAGAGGCGGATCTCCTTTACAAAACCCTGGATAGTGAAATTCCTTGGAGGCAAGACCCCATTACTATTTTTGGTAAGACGTATCCTCAACCTCGATTAACTTCTCTCCACAGCATAAATAATATCCCCTACAGCTATTCGGGAATTACCATGAATCCCGAACCAATATCTCCTATATTATTGCATATTCTTTTGAAAATAAAGACTGTGGAACAATATGAATTTACAAGTGTTTTACTGAATAAATACAGGGATGGAAAAGATAGTAACGGTTGGCATTCTGATGATGAAAAGGAATTGGGGATTAATCCCATCATTGCCTCAGTTAGTTTGGGTGCTGAAAGATTTTTTCATCTCAGACACAAAAAAATTAAAAAAGAAAGACATAAAATAAAACTTGCCCATGGAAGTTTATTGATCATGGGGGGTGAAATGCAACATTACTGGCAGCATCAAATTGCAAAATCCCAAAAGCAAATAGATCCAAGAATCAATTTGACTTTCCGTAAAATAAGGGCATAAAAAAAGCCTTGCAATGCAAAGCTTTTTTTTATTAAAACTTTATGTCTAAAGGGCTGATAAAGTGAATTTTTGTCCATCATCATCAACAGCTACAAGACTGGTATCTGTTAGGGTTTGGATTGTAACCGTTCCTCCATCATCATCATCATCATAACCATAAGAGAAAAAGGTTTGATCCGAAGAGATCCAAGCCCAAGGCTCAGTTTCTACACTGGTTCCTTGATTACTTCCTAAGAAAACTATGGAATAAGTTCCAAATGCAGAAAAGGATATGGAAATAGAGGTTGCTGGTGTACATCCCTCGACATAACTTTCATCGTAATCATTTTCACAAATATTCATAAAAATATTAGAGGTTATGTCTTGACCATCTAAAACAACTGAAACAAGATTCCATGTTTTTACGATTTTTGCGTGATTTGAATCTGGAGAAGCATTACCAGTAGCGTCTAGTTGTGTTATTGGTGTTCTAGTAGATAATATCTCGGGATCATTATCACTACCTCAACCAATAATAAACAGCGCTGAAATAAGATAAAATATGTTCTTTATAGTTTGTAAAATATATTTTGTTTAAAATTAATCATTAAAAGACAATTTATCAGTAGTTTTGAAATTAATTAAGACATAAAACCTTGTTTTGTTCTTTTGAATTAAACTATAGGTCAAATGTTTAGCCTTAAAATATTACAAAATAAAGTACGACAAAATTTACTTCATAAATCTACTGCCATTAAAAGTCTTATTACCCTCTATTTTCTGATTGCTTTTACTTCTATTTCTGTTGCCCAAGAAGTTAGGAATGCCATTGTAAAACACACTGATGAAACCATAGAAATTGATGGCTTTGGAAATGAGGAGTCTTGGGAAACTGCGGACGAGATTTCTGAGTTTTGGCAGTGGTTCCCAACCGATAGCCTCAAGGCGGATCAACCTACAACTGCAAAATTCTTAGTTGATGATGAAAATTTGTATGTTCTAGTCACCTCATATTCGGAAGCTTCAGAATACATTGTTCCATCCCTGAGAAGAGATTACTCTGGTGCTGGAAATGATAACATAACCCTGATTCTAGACACTTTTATGGATGGAACCAATGGATTTATGTTTGGAACCAATCCATTGGGTGTAAAAAGAGAGTCTCTGATTTCAAATGGGGGAAATCGTTACGAAAAGGACTACAATAAAAGTTGGGATGTTAAATGGGAAACCAAACCCAGTCAACAAAATGGTTTTACAGTTTCTGAAATTAAAATCCCTTTGAAGTCCATTCAATATCCAGAAGGAGCTACACAGTGGAGGGTTAATGTTTATCGTCATGACACGCATACCAGACAATGGTCTACTTGGGCTAATGTACCTCAAAATCAAACCATTGCGGGCTTAGCCTACATGGGCGTACTTGATTTTGAAAAGCCCTTGAAGAAATCAAAAAAAATGATTGCTCTTATTCCTTATGTTGGTGGTGCAATTCAAAAAGATTTCGATGCCAATCAACAAACAGACGCTTTCAATTATGGGGGTGATGCTAAAATTTCTATTGGAAGTGGCATGAATTTGGATTTAACATTTAATCCAGATTTTTCTCAAGTTGAAGTTGACGATCAAATAATTAACTTATCTCGATTTGAAGTTACTTTACCCGAAAAACGTCAGTTTTTTATTCAGAACAGTGATTTATTTGTGAATTTTGGAGATCGACGAGAAGCACAGCCCTTTTTCTCAAGAAGAATTGGAGTTGCAAAAGATACTACGGGTACTACTTTTGAAAATAAAATCATTGCTGGTATGAGGTTGAGTGGAAAAATTAATAATGATTTACGCTTGGGCTTTCTTAACATGCAAACGGATCAAGATTCTTCAAATCAAATTGCAGCAAATAACAACACTGTTTTTACTCTACAACAACAAGTTTTAGATCGATCCAATTTGAGTTTTATTTTTGTAAACCGTCAAACTACTGGTAATCCAGAATTTGACCACTCCCAAGATGAATTTAATCGAGTTTTGGGATTGGACTTTAACTTGGCTTCAAAAAGTAACCGCTGGACTGGGAGAAGTTTTTTTCACCACTCGTTCAGTCCCGATCAAAAAAAAGAAGCATATGCCTCTGGGGTTCGATTTAATTACAATGAAAAAGTTCACTCGGTTTCTTTCAGTGGAACTCGAATTGGGGAAAATTATCAGTCGGATTTGGGTTTTATTAGAAGAACTGGTATTTTAAAAAATTACCTTCGATACGCCTATCGCATCTGGCTCAACTCAAAAACATTGAGATCCATAAATTTATCTCAATCTTTCTATTATGTAGGTCGTCCAAAAGACGATTACCTCACTACCGATCGTGGATTATGGTCTAGTGTTGAGGTTTCATTTTTGAATCAAGCTGAGTTAGAATTTCGTTACAGCAATCGCTATACTTATTTAATTAATGATTTTGACCCTACACGAAATAACTCTGATGTTCCTTTAGAAGCAGGAACTGGATATGATTACGATGATGTTGAATTGTCATTTCAATCGGACAGGAGTAATATTTTTAATTACAACATAAAAAGCTCCTATGGCAATTTTTTCAATGGAACAAAATTTTCTGTGTCTTCTCAAATGAACTACCGTGTTCAACCTCATTTAACAGCCAGTATGCGTTTGAATTACGAACAAATAAAACTTCCCGATCCCTACCCCTCTGCAAATCTTATTCTTATCGGGCCTAAAGTTGATATTACCTTCAGTAAAAAGGTTTTTTGGGGAACTTTTTTCCAATTCAGTTCTCAATCTGATATTTTTGGGATTAATTCGAGGTTGCAATGGAGATTTAGTCCCTTATCAGATTTTTATCTCGTTTTTAATGATAATTATTTTGTAACTGATACTTTTGCACCTAAGATCAGAAGTTTAACATTTAAGTTAACCTACTGGTTCAATAAATAACAATAAAATTTTATGAGATTCTTTAATACTATTTTCATTCTAAGTCTTTTAATTTCTTGCGGTTCACCCAACAAAAAATCAATGCGAGTAACGGGTAAAATCGATGGCTTAAGAAAAGGCACCCT
The DNA here is from genome assembly GCA_002708445.1 of Candidatus Arcticimaribacter sp. Classification (GTDB taxonomy): domain Bacteria; phylum Bacteroidota; class Bacteroidia; order Flavobacteriales; family Flavobacteriaceae; genus Arcticimaribacter. The sequence continues at coordinate 13,846 of PAOB01000006.1, read as the reverse complement.
TTACCTTCAAAAAACACAAGACAGTACGATCATCAATATTGATTCTTTCACGGTTGAAAAAAACAGCGATTTCAAATTGCAGGCCGACATTGAATCTCCTGAGATTTATTATTTGTATTTAGCAAAAGAGGATGGAGATACTCTGAACGACCGCATTTCATTTTTTGCTGAAAAAGGTGAGATTACAATCAATTCACTTTTAAAAACTTTTGAAAGTAGTGCTCAAATTAGTGGCTCTGAAAATCAAATTTTGTTTGAAGAATACCAATCTGTTCTCAGAAAGTTTAATGAACAAAATCTTGATCTTATCAAAGATTTCGTTAAAAAAGATGGATTAACTGCTGAAGAGAAAGAACAAAAACTTACCAAAGCTTCTAAAAGTCTTTTGCGTCGCCGTTATCTTTACGCTTTGAACTATGCTAACAATAATGCTGACAAAGAAATTGCTGCTTACATTGGTCTTTTTGAGGTGAACGATGCCAATAAAAAATTCCTAGATGACCTTTACAATAAAATGTCTGAAAATGTAAAAAACTCAACCTATGGGGTTGAGTTTGGAAATTATCTTGCTTCTTTAGATGGTGAAGTAAAGAAAGCTGAATAAACTGAAGTTATTTCAACTTACTTACTTTATCAGAGATTGAAGCTGTTTTTGTATTCAACTCTTCTACAATTACATTAAAGTATTTCTTTGCGGGAATTTCTTCTGTATGGTCGTGTATTTTCATGATCAATTCATCAAATAAAGCAATTGCTTCGTCGATTAATTTTTCACTTTTCTTGAAATCTCCTTTGGGGTTTAACAATTCCCAAACATAGATTTCTTCTATCAAAGCGCCAACACTATTGTTGATGTCTTTCTTTAATTGCTTTTTACTGGCCATAATCTAATTTTAAATTTTATCAAAGGTACTTTTTTTTTATGACTGGAGCTTTTGTAATGCTTTTTTGATATGACTGTCTGACCTAAGGCTATTATGCACATAAGAGATTTTACCATCTTTATCAACTACAAAAGTAATGCGCTTGGTGTAAAGTCCGAATAATATTTTTGGTAATTTGAACAGACGTTGGACTTTTTGTTTCTTATCGGAAAGTAATATGAAAGGTAATCGATGTCTTTTAGCAAATTTCTGATGACTTTTAACTCCATCTGAACTTACTCCAATAACCTCAGCTCCAAGCTCAACAAACTCCTCATAATGATCTCTGAAGCTACATGCTTCGGCAGTACAACCGGGGGTTTCATCTCTTGGGTAAAAATAAATAACAACTGGTTTTTTACCCAATACGGTTTCACTCTTAAAGCAATTACCGTCTTGATCAAGTAATTCAAAAGAAGGAACTAAATCTCCAACTTTTAGACTCATAAGTTTTCTGAATATGTCACAAAGTTTCTCGGAGTTTCGTACAATACAACTTCCATGCTTTGATTGGTTTTCAATATTTTTTTGAGTTTGTTGTAAATTACAACTACAATATTTTCTGCAGTTGGGATGGTGTCAGTAAATTCAGGAACCTCTAGGTTTAGATTTTTATGATCAAATGCATCCTCAACTTCAGTTTTGATATGATCTTTTAGAGCTTTCATATCCATAACATATCCAGTCTCTGGATCAATAGGACCGGTAACACTAACAATCAACTCATAGTTGTGTCCATGAAAATTGGGGTTTGAACATTTTCCAAAAATTTGATAATTTTGTTCGTCAGACCAATCTTTTCTGTACAAACGATGTGCAGCATTAAAATGCGCTTTTCTGCTTACAGTAACATTCATACTTTCTTTTTTATGTGTTTGTAAAAACGTTCAAAAATAATTGCAAACCATACGGTGTAATTTTCAGAATTATCAATTAAATCGGAGTGGATTTCATCAATATTCATCCATTTCCAGGAGGCTACCTCTTCTGGGTTGATTGTGGGTTCATTTTCGTACCTACCCAGCAATACATGATCCAGTTCGTGCTCGGTTAATCCATTATCGAAAGGTGCCTTGTAAATAAAATTAAATAAATATTCTAAATCGGTTTCGAAGCCCATTTCTTCTTTCAATCTTCTCATACCAGCTTCTATGTTACCCTCTTGGTGGCGTTGATGACTACAACAGGTATTGGTCCACAAACCTGGGGAATGATATTTTTCGAATGCTCGTTGTTGAAGCATCAACTCATTTTTACTGTTTATTACAAACACTGAAAACGCACGATGCAAAACTGCTTTCTCGTGAGCTTCAATTTTTGGCATCAATCCGATGGGTTCATCTTTTGGTGTAACTAGAATAACTTTTTCTTCTTTCATTCAATTCAAAATTACCGATTAATTTGTCAAAAACCTATTTTGAAAAGAAACCTGCTTACAATTTAAGTGTTATTTTTGAACAAAATTATTTTGATGTTTTTAGAAGAAATCGCCAAGAGAAGAACTTTCGGAATCATATCACATCCCGATGCTGGAAAAACAACCCTTACAGAAAAACTACTCCTTTTTGGAGGTGCTATTCAAGAAGCAGGAGCAGTTAAATCAAATAAAATAAAAAAAGGGGCAACTAGCGATTTTATGGAAATTGAACGCCAAAGAGGTATCTCGGTTGCAACTTCAGTTCTTGCTTTCCTTTACAAGGACAAAAAAATTAACATCCTAGACACTCCGGGGCACAAAGATTTTGCCGAAGACACTTTTAGAACCTTAACAGCTGTTGATAGTGTTATTGTGGTAATTGATGTCGCAAAAGGTGTTGAGGAACAAACCGAGAAACTTGTTGAAGTTTGTCGCATGAGAAATATTCCCATGATTGTGTTCATCAACAAACTGGATCGAGAGGGAAAAGATTCATTTGATTTATTAGATGAAGTTGAATCTAAACTGGGACTTCGTGTTACTCCCCTATCACATCCTATTGGAATGGGTTATGATTTTAAAGGTATCTACAATATTTGGAATAAAAACGCAAAGTTGTTTTTAGAGGAAGATAAACAGACTAAAGGGAATACCGTTTCTTTTAACTCCCTTGAGGATCCAGAATTGGAACGATTAATTGGCACTAATTCTCTGCAAACTCTCAAAAATGAATTGGAGTTGGTAGTTGGAGTTTATCCTCCCTTCTCTCAAGAAGAGTATTTAGCAGGTAACCAACAACCTGTTTTTTTTGGATCTGCTTTGAATAACTTTGGTGTTCAAGAGCTTTTGGATTGTTTTATTGACATTGCTCCTGCTCCTCTAGAAAAGCAAGCTGAGGAACGAATGATTCAACCTAATGAAAAATCTTTTAGTGGCTTTGTTTTCAAAATACATGCCAATATGGATCCCAATCATAGAGATCGCTTAGCTTTCATTAAAATTGTTTCAGGGACTTTTGAACGAAACATCCCCTACCTGCACGTTCGAAATAACCAAAAAGTAAAATTCTCAAGTCCCAATACTTTTTTTGCAGAACGAAAAGAAATTGTTGACATTTCATATCCCGGAGATATTGTTGGACTTCATGACACTGGGAATTTTAAAATTGGAGATTCTTTAACTTCAGGTGAACAAATTCATTTCAAAGGTATTCCTAGTTTTTCTCCTGAACATTTCAGGTACATCAACAATGCCGACCCAATGAAAGCCAAACAGCTAAGTAAAGGTATTGATCAATTGATGGACGAAGGGGTAGCACAACTGTTTACATTATCTCTAAACAACAGGAAAATAATTGGTACAGTAGGAGCACTTCAGTTTGAGGTAATCCAATACCGCTTGGAACACGAATATGGAGCAAAGTGTTCTTATGAAAACTTAAATGTATTCAAGGCCTGTTGGGTAGAGGCAACGGACGACAAAAATGATGAATTTTTAGATTTTAAAAGAGTAAAACAAAAGTTCTTAGCTAAAGATAAGCAAGGACAAATGGTCTTTTTAGCAGACTCTAGTTTTTCTCTGCAAATGACCCAACAAAAATATCCTTCCATAACCTTTCACATGACTTCAGAATTTTAAAAAAACCATTCGATGACTACAACCCCAGCTCATGATCAACGCATTGCCCAAATGACTTTTTCGTATGTTTATCCTCATTATGTCAATAAAGTTGAGAAAAAAGGAAGAACCAAAGAAGAACTGCTTACCGTAATTGAATGGCTAACTGGTTATGATGATAACGCTTTGGCAAAACTGATTGATCAAAAAGCAACCTTTGAAACCTTCTTTGAAAATGCATCAATTAATCCCAATACCCATTTGATTACGGGAGTTATTTGTGGTTATCGAATCGAAAACATTACTACTCCACCAACTAAAAAAAAGCGCTACCTGGACAAGTTGGTTGATGAACTTGCTAAGGGAAGAAAAATGGATGAAATTTTACGCAAAGGTTGAGATTAATAGGATTAACCAGTCAATCTTTGACTGCATCAAAACTTCTTTTTCTAAATAGAATTTCAAAAAAGAGTTTAAAATCGCCTCTTAAACTCCAGAGGGGATGTTTGAAAGTTGCTGGTTTATTTTTTTCAAAAAACGCATGACCAACCCAGGCAAAACCATATCCTGTCAATGGAAGAATGATCCAAAAACGAGCTTCTTTTTGGGCAAAAATCAGAAAAATCAAAAGTATTAAAACCAAAAATGTACCTGTAAAATGTAAAATTCTACTAGTTTTATTTTTGTGTTCGGAAAGATAAAATGGATAAAACTCCTTGAAGCTTTTAAAATTCTGATCAGACATTGTAATAGTTTTTTACTAATGTAACAATTTTTATGCTGAATTGAATAGCCAGAAAAAGAAGCGATCGTGAATTGAAAATAAAAAATCCCCGACATTATTACTGTCGAGGATTTGTTTTTTAAGCTTCACCGGTAGGTCCAAAGTTTATCGGAATTGGAGGTTGTTCTTGAAATTGAATTTCTCCATTTGCTTGTTCAAAACGTTGAATATTTTCACTCAATGCCTTTTGTAGTCTTTTGGCATGTTGTGGTGTCAAAATAATCCTTGACTTGACCTTGGCTTTTGGAGCCCCCGGCATCATTGAAATAAAATCGACTATAAACTCAGATATTGAGTGGTTGATTATTGCAAGGTTGGAATAGGTTCCCTCCGCTGTTGCTTCATCTAACTCAATATTGATCTTTTGTTCTTCTTGCTTTGAATCACTCATAACTTAGACTTCAAATTCGGCTTCGTTTTTGTTGATCAATAAACTTGTGTATTCTTCTTTTGATCCTACAATGATATCATTGTATTCTCTAAGACCAGTACCTGCTGGGATTTTATGCCCAACGATCACGTTTTCTTTAAGACCTTCTAAGGTATCAACTTTACCATTTACGGCTGCTTCATTCAATACTTTGGTAGTCTCTTGGAATGATGCTGCTGAAATAAATGACTTGGTTTGAAGAGAAGCTCTTGTTATTCCCTGAAGCTCTGGGGTTGCAGTTGCAGAATCTGCATCTCTTGCAACAACTAGTGTTTTCCCCTCACGTTTGAGAATTGAGTTCTCATCACGAAGATCTCTTGAAGTTATCAATTGACCTTCTTTTAAGTTTTCAGAATCACCTGCATCTTCAACTACTTTCTTACCAAACAATTCATCGTTCTCCGTTATGAAGTCATATTTGTGAACCAATTGATTTTCTAAGAAAATTGTATCTCCTGGATCGTTAATTTTAACTTTACGCATCATTTGACGTACAACTACCTCAAAATGCTTGTCGTTAATTTTTACCCCTTGTAATCGATACACTTCTTGTACTTCGTTTACCAGATATTGTTGTACAGCCGATGGGCCTTTAATTTTCAAAATATCTACTGGAGTGATTGAACCATCAGATAAAGGCATTCCTGCTTTTACGTAGTCATTTTCCTGAACCAAAATTTGACTCGATAGTTTTACAAGATATTTCTTGATGTCACCAAATTTAGACTCAACGATGATTTCACGATTACCTCTTTTAATTTTTCCAAAAGAAACAACCCCATCAATTTCAGAAACCACTGCTGGATTAGAAGGATTACGAGCTTCGAAAAGTTCTGTTACACGAGGTAAACCTCCTGTAATGTCTCCAGAACGAGCAGATTTTCTTGGAATTTTCACTAAGATTTTTCCTTCCTCTATTTTTTCATTTTCATCAACCATGATGTGAGCACCAACTGGTAAGTTGTAGGAACGCAATACGGTACCTTTTTTATCTTGAATCAATAAAGTTGGAATGATTTTCTTATTTCTAGACTCAGAGATTACTTTTTCTTGGAAACCAGTTTGTTCGTCGATTTCTACCTGATACGTTACTCCTTGTTCGATGTTTTCGTAAACAATTTTACCAGAAAATTCAGAGACAATAACTCCGTTGAATGGATCCCAACTACAAATCAAATCTCCTTTTTTTATGGTACAACCGTTTTCAATCATTAAGGTAGATCCATAAGGAATGTTATTGGTGCTCAAGACCACTTTGGTTTTCTTATCGATCAATTTAATTTCTGAGGTTCGAGAAATCACAATTTTGATTTCGTTCCCTTCAGCGTCTATTCCGTTTACTGTTTTAAGGTCTTCAATTTCAGCAACGCCATCAAATTTCACACGAAGTTCGTTCTCTTGAGAACTTCCTCCTGCTACCCCTCCAACGTGGAAGGTTCTTAGGGTTAACTGAGTTCCTGGCTCACCAATAGACTGGGCTGCAACAACTCCAACAGCTTCTCCCTTTTGAACCATTTTACCGGTTGCAAGGTTTCTACCATAACAAGAGGAACATATTCCTTTTTTGGCTTCACATGTCAATGGTGATCGCACTTCAACTGATTCAATTGGAAGTTGATCAATACTGTCGGCTACCAAGTCTGAAATCTGCTCACCTGCCCCAACAATTACAGAAGCGTCAAGTGGATTTATGATATCAAACAAAGCAACTCTACCTCTGATTCTATCCGATAAAGGTTCAACAATTTCTTCGTTTTTACGTAAAGGTTTAACCTCAATACCTCTAAGTGTACCACAATCAACCGTATTGATGATAACGTCTTGAGATACATCAACCAAACGTCGAGTAAGGTATCCTGCATCTGCTGTTTTAAGAGCGGTATCGGCAAGTCCTTTTCGGGCTCCGTGGGTAGAAATAAAATACTCTAAAATGGATAGTCCTTCCTTGAAGTTAGAAAGGATTGGGTTTTCAATAATTTCTCCTCCTCCTGAAGTTGACTTCTTTGGTTTAGCCATTAAACCACGCATTCCTGTTAACTGACGAATCTGTTCTTTAGATCCTCGAGCTCCAGAGTCTAGCATCATAAACACAGAGTTAAACCCTTGCTGATCTTCACTAATTCTCTTCATTGCCAGATTGGTAAGACGTGAATTGGTGTTCGTCCAAATATCGATGATCTGATTGTAACGTTCGTTATTTGTAATCAGTCCCATGTTATAGTTTCCTTTAATTCCTTCAACCAAGTCATTGGCTTCTTCAATTAAAGGTTCTTTTTGTGGAGGAATGATAATATCACCTAAACTAAAGGATAGTCCTCCTTTAAAGGCAAAACCATACCCCATGCTTTTGATTTTATCAAGGAACTTAGCGGTTTCTGGAACACTGGTTACTTTTAAGATTTTTCCGATAATTTCCCGAAGGTTTTTCTTAGTAAGTACCTCATTAAAGTATCCTGCATTTTCTGGTACTACTTCATTGAATAGAACACGTCCAACAGTTGTGTCGATGATTTGATATTCTAACTCACCTTCCTCATTGAAATCTTTTGCTCTAATTTTTATGGTAGCATTTAGATTTACACGTTTTTCGTTGTAGGCAATATGAACTTCCTCTACAGAATAAAATGTTAATCCTTCTCCAACAACTTTATGTTCAGGAGTAGAAACACGAGCTTTTGTCATGTAATACAATCCCAAGACCATATCTTGTGATGGTACGGTTACTGGAGAACCGTTGGCTGGATTCAAAATGTTGTGCGAAGCTAACATTAAAAGTTGTGCTTCTAATATTGCCTCTGGACCAAGTGGCAAATGAACTGCCATCTGATCTCCATCAAAATCGGCATTAAATGCTGTACATACCAATGGGTGTAATTGGATTGCTTTTCCTTCAATTAGTTTGGGTTGAAATGCTTGAATACCAAGTCTGTGCAGGGTAGGAGCACGATTCAGAAGTACTGGGTGTCCTTTCAATACGTTTTCTAAAATATCCCAAACTACAGGTTCTTTGCGGTCAATAATTTTCTTAGCAGACTTTACAGTTTTTACTATTCCACGCTCAATTAATTTACGGGTAATGAATGGCTTGTAAAGTTCTGCAGCCATATCCTTAGGTAGACCACATTCAAACAATTTCATTTCTGGTCCTACAACAATTACAGAACGAGCAGAATAATCAACTCGTTTTCCTAATAGGTTTTGTCTGAAACGCCCTTGTTTTCCTTTTAAGGAATCGGAAAGAGATTTCAACGGACGGTTTGAATCTGTTTTTACTGCTGATGATTTTCTTGTGTTGTCAAATAAAGAATCTACTGATTCTTGAAGCATACGCTTTTCGTTTCTCAAGATTACCTCTGGAGCTTTGATTTCTACCAATCGCTTTAATCGATTGTTACGAATTATTACTCGGCGGTAAAGGTCATTTAAATCCGAGGTTGCAAAACGCCCTCCATCCAAAGGTACAAGTGGACGTAATTCTGGTGGAATTACAGGAACAGCCTTTACAATCATCCATTCTGGAAGATTTTCTTTGCGTTCGTTAGCATCACGGAATGCCTCAACAACTTGAAGTCTTTTAAGTGCTTCTGTTTTACGTTGTTTTGATGTTTCGTTATTGGCTTTGTGACGCAATTCATATGAAAGTTCTTCTAAATTGATTCTCGAAAGTAAATCGATTAAACATTCTGCTCCCATTTTCGCAATGAATTTGGTTGGGTCTGTTTCGTCGAGATATTGGTTTTCAATTGGTAATTTTTCGAGTGCATTCAGGTACTCTTCTTCAGTAAGGAAATCCATCTTTTGAAGTGGTTCTCCTTCTTCATTTTTTGCATCACCTGCTTGGATAACGACATATCTTTCGTAATAAATGATCATATCCAATTTCTTGGAAGGTAATCCAAGAAGATATCCAATTTTATTTGGTAACGAGCGGAAATACCATATGTGTGCTACGGGAACAACCAAGTTGATGTGACCAACACGGTCTCTTCTTACTTTCTTTTCGGTAACTTCCACACCACATCGATCACAAACAATTCCTTTGTATCGAATTCTTTTGTACTTACCACAGGCACATTCAAAGTCTTTAACTGGACCAAAAATACGTTCGCAGAAAAGACCATCTCGTTCTGGTTTATGCGTACGATAATTAATCGTTTCAGGTTTTAAAACCTCCCCCCGAGAGTTTCCTAAAATTACTTCTGGAGAAGATAATCCAATGGATATTTTGTTGAATTTTTTTTGAGTAACAATTTCGTTATTCCTTGCCATAACTACCTGTTATTTTTTTTAATGATTACAAGAGAAGATCAATTCTCTACTTATTCTTCCAAACGAATATCAAGACCTAAACCTTTCAATTCATGCATTAACACGTTAAATGATTCGGGTAATCCTGGATCTGGTAGGGTATCCCCTTTTACAATAGATTCATATGTTTTTGCTCTTCCTGCTACATCGTCCGATTTAACGGTTAAGATTTCTTGTAGCGTACTTGACGCACCATATGCTTCTAATGCCCATACTTCCATTTCTCCAAAACGTTGACCACCAAATTGAGCTTTTCCTCCAAGGGGCTGTTGGGTAATCAAAGAGTAAGGACCAATAGAACGAGAGTGCATCTTGTCGTCGACCATATGGCCTAATTTCAACATGTAAATCACTCCTACTGTTGCTGGCTGATCGAAACGTTCACCTGTTCCACCATCGTAAAGATAGGTGTGTCCATATCTCGGAATTCCAGCTTCATCTGTGAGTGCATCAATTTCATTTGCACTAGCTCCATCAAAAATTGGGGTAGCATATTTTTGATCTAATTTTTGACCTGCCCATCCAAGAACAGTTTCATAAATCTGACCAATGTTCATTCGAGAAGGTACTCCAAGCGGGTTTAGAACGATATCAACTGGAGTTCCGTCTTCTAGGAAAGGCATTTCTTCGTGACGTACAATACGCGCAACGATCCCTTTGTTTCCGTGACGTCCAGCCATCTTATCTCCTACTTTGAGTTTACGCTTCTTGGCTATGTAAACTTTTGCCAAACGTTTGATTCCAGCAGGAAGTTCGTCTCCAACACTGATCGTAAATTTCTCACGACGCAATGCTCCTTGAAGATCATTTTCTTTAATCTTGTAGTTGTGAATTAAATCCGCTATCAAGGTATTGGTTTCTGCAGTAGTTGTCCAAACTCCTTTTGTCAAGTGAGTGTAGTCTTCTACAGCTGTTAACATTTTTAAGGTGTACTTTTTACCTTTTGGTAAAATTTCTTCCCCTAAATCATTTTGTACACCTTGACAAGTTTTACCGTTTACAATGGTAAATAGTTTGTCAACCATTATTGAACGAAGCTCTTCAAACTTGACATCAAATGATGATTCAAGTATTTCGAGTTCTTGTTTGTCTTGGTTTCTTTTTCGCTTGTCTTTTACAGATCGCGTAAAGAGTTTTTTATCAATAACAACTCCGTGAAGTGATGGTGGTGCTTTTAATGAAGCATCTTTCACATCCCCAGCTTTATCTCCAAATATGGCGCGTAATAATTTTTCTTCGGGGGTTGGATCTGATTCTCCTTTTGGAGTAATTTTTCCAATCAAAATGTCACCAGGATGAACCTCAGCTCCAATACGAATCATTCCAAATTCGTCAAGATCTTTGGTTGCTTCTTCACTTACATTCGGAATATCATTTGTAAGTTCTTCAGAACCTAATTTGGTGTCTCGAACATCTAATGAATATTCATCGATATGTATGGAGGTAAACACGTCTTCACGAACAACTCTTTCAGAAATAACAATTGCATCCTCAAAGTTGTAACCTTTCCAAGGCATAAAAGCAACTTTCATGTTTCTTCCTATAGCAAGCTCTCCGTCTTGAGTAGCATATCCTTGTGAAAGAACTTGACCGGATTTTACACGATCTCCTTTTTTAACAATTGGCTTGAGATTGATACAAGTTCCCTGATTGGTTTTTCTAAACTTAATTAGATCGTATGTTTTTGTGTCGCTTTCAAAACGAACCAAGTATTCTTCTTCACTAAGATCATACTTAATTGTAATTTTATTTGCATCTACATACTCTACAACTCCATCTCCTTCTGCGTTAATCAGTACTCTTGAATCAGAGGCAACTTGGCGTTCAAGTCCAGTTCCAACAATTGGAGATTCTGGTCTCAATAAAGGTACTGCTTGACGCATCATGTTCGATCCCATCAATGCTCGGTTTGCATCGTCATGCTCCAAGAAAGGAATTAAAGATGCAGATATTGATGCAATTTGGTTCGGTGCTACATCAGTGTAGTCGATCATTTTAGGATCTACTACAGGATAGTCAGCTTCCTCGCGCGCAATAATTTTGTCAGTAGTAATCTGCCCGCCTTCATCAAAAGGTATGTTGGCTTGAGCAATTAATTTACTCTCTTCCTCTTCAGCACTTAGGTAAACTGTTTCTTTAAGATTTATTTTACCATCTGTTACTTTACGATAAGGTGTTTCGATGAAACCAAGGTTGTTCACTTTGGCAAAAACTCCTAAGGATGAAATCAAACCAATGTTGGGTCCTTCTGGAGTTTCTATTGGACATAAACGTCCGTAGTGTGTGTAATGTACATCACGAACCTCAAATCCAGCTCGCTCTCTAGAAAGTCCTCCAGGCCCTAAGGCAGATAAACGTCTCTTGTGAGTTATTTCAGCAAGTGGATTGGTTTGATCCATAAACTGAGACAATTGGTTGGTTCCAAAGAAAGTGTTAATTACTGATGACAATGTTTTGGCATTAATCAAATCGATGGGTGTAAATACCTCATTGTCACGAACGTTCATTCGCTCACGAATTGTTCTTGCCATACGAGCTAGACCTACTCCAAATTGGGAAGAAAGTTGCTCGCCTACTGTACGTACACGACGATTCGATAAGTGATCAATATCATCGATCTCTGCTTTGGAGTTAATCAACTCAATTAAGTACTTTACAATGGTAATGATATCTTGTTTGGTCAAAACAAGCTTATCCATTCCTTCGTCGTTTCCTAATTTCTTGTTCATTCGGTAACGACCAACCTCTCCAAGGTTGTATCGTTGATCCGAGAAAAATAATTTATCAATAATACCACGAGCAGTTTCTTCATCTGGTGGTTCAGCATTTCTCAATTGGCGATAAATGTGTTCTACCGCTTCTTTTTCAGAATTTGTGGGGTCTTTTTGAAGGGTGTTGTGAATGATTGCATAATCAGACATATGAGCGTCTTCCTTGTGCAATAGGATTGTTTTTACACTTGCTTCAAGAATTTCTTCTATGTGATCTTTTTCAATAACGGTATCACGATCGATGATAATTTCGTTACGTTCGATAGAGATAACTTCTCCTGTATCTTCATCAACAAAATCTTCGTGCCATGTGTTAAGTACACGAGCCGCTAATTTACGTCCAAGTATTTTTTTGAGTGCTGTTTTTGAAACTTTGATTTCTTCTGCTAGGTCAAAGATTTCAAGAATGTCTTTATCACTTTCGTATCCAATAGATCGGAAAAGAGTTGTTACGGGTAATTTTTTCTTACGGTCGATGTAGGCATACATAACATTGTTGATGTCTGTTGCAAATTCGATCCATGATCCTTTAAAAGGAATAACTCTTGCAGAATATAATTTTGTACCGTTGGCGTGGAAAGACTGACCAAAGAATACACCTGGTGAACGGTGCAGCTGAGATACAACGATCCGTTCAGCTCCGTTGATTACAAATGTACCACTTGGAGTCATGTATGGAATTGTTCCTAAAAAAACGTCTTGTACAATCGTTTCAAAATCTTCGTGTTCAGGATCTGTACAATATAATTTTAAGCGAGCTTTTAGAGGAACTGAATAGGTTAATCCACGTTCAATACACTCTTGGATAGAGTATCTTGGTGGATCAACGAAGTAATCAATAAACTCTAAAACAAACTGATTTCGGGTATCAGTTATTGGAAAGTTCTCTTTAAATGTATTGAAGAGTCCCTCTTCTGCGCGTTCTGCAGATTTAGTTTCAAGTTGGAAAAAGTCTTGAAATGATTTGATTTGAATATCTAGAAAATCTGGATATTCAGGGGTCTTTTTGGCAGAAGCGAAATTTACTCTATTCTTTAATATACTTGGCATCAGGAGTGGTTTTATTTTATTTGCAACAACGACACAAGACTTGGATGGTCTATAAACTATAAAAGGGCTACCACCTCTGGAGCTTATCCAGAGGTAATAACCTTACTTTGTTGAGTTAGGTGAACTACTTAAGTTCAACCTCAGCTCCAGCTTCTTCTAAAGAAGATTTTAAACCTTCAGCTTCGTCTTTAGAAACTGCTTCTTTTACATTAGCTGGTGCAGAATCTACTAAACCTTTAGCTTCTTTGAGGCCAAGTCCAGTAAGTTCTTTAACAAGTTTAACAACTGCTAATTTAGAACCTCCTGCTGATTTAAGAACAACAGTAAATTCTGATTGCTCTTCAGCTGATTCTCCACCACCTGCTGCTGGTCCTGCTACTGAAACTGCTGCTGCAGCTGGCTCAATACCATACTCGTCTTTTAAAATAGTAGCTAATTCATTAACTTCTTTTACAGTTAAATTAACTAATTGTTCTGCGAATTCTTTTAAATCTGCCATTTTGAAATTTAATTTAAATAATTATTTTAGTTGAGTGCGTACACAAA
>PAOB01000005.1 GCA_002708445.1 Candidatus Arcticimaribacter sp. | reverse complement strand
ATGAAAAAACTAATCTTCTTATTCATTTTTATACAATCCTGTTCAAACAATAATAAATCAAAAAAAACCGAAACAAGTATTGATAGAGCTGAAAACTTTATTGCAGTTTTAGACACTGTTTGGGAAACAGAACAAACACCAATAAGATTAAGAGATTCATTAATGAGAATCTACGGAGTAGAATCAAAGGAATATAAGGAACAACAATTGACATATGAGAAGAATCACATTATTAATGAAAAAAAAGTAAGAACTATTCTGGATAATTATGGCTGGCCAACGAAAGAAATGGTTGGAGAACAAGGAAATTGGACAATTTGTAATGTAATCCAACACGCTGATAATGAAGTACGAATAAAGTATCTACCAATGATGAGAGAAGCTGTTAAAGAAAAAAAATTAGAACCACGATTTTTGGTTAGAGCAGAAGATAGAATTGCAACAGAAAGAGGAGATTTACAGATTTATGGAGGACAAATGAAATTTTATCCAGAAACAAAAAGTTTTAATTTATGGCCAGTATTTGACCCAGTAAATATAGATAAAAGAAGAGCAGAAATCGGACTTGAACCAATAGCTGAATTTCTAAAAAACAGATTTGACTTTGTATGGAATTTAGAGGAGCAAATAAAAAGGTCAGAAAAATTTGAAAAAGAACGGTTACTTTAAGAAAATGAAAAAACTAATTCTACTATTACTGTTTATTCCACTTGTGAGTTTTGGGCAAGATGTAAATATTAATGAGTCCTATAAAATTAAGGAGGGTGTAAAACGCATTGTATTTATAGGAAACAGCATTACTTATGCTGGTGGGTACATCAACTATGTCAATACATATTTATCCATTCGTTTTCCACAAAAAAATTATGAAATTATCAATCTGGGATTACCCAGTGAGACCGTTTCAGGACTTTCCGAGCCCAATCATGCCAATGGAGCATTTCCTCGGCCCAACCTCCACGATCGATTAAAAAGGCTGTTGGCAATGACAAAACCTGACTTGGTCTTTGCTTGTTATGGAATGAACGATGGAATCTACATGCCACTGGAAGAGGGCCGCTTTAAAAAATTTAGACAAGGAATCTCTCGCTTGCACACAGATGTTGTCAACCAAGGGGCTGAAATTATTCATCTTACCCCGCCAATTTATGACGGGCATCAAGGAAAATCTTATTCCGATGTACTGGAAGTTTATTCCGATTGGTTGTTGAGACAAAGGCATTCCTCTGGGTGGAAGGTGATAGATATCCATCACCCTATGAAACAAGAGCTAAAAATGCAGCGGCTTAAGGACCCCAACTTTGCCTTTGCTAAAGATGGCATACATCCCAATAGGGCTGGACATTTTATAATGGCAAAAGCCATTTTATTGTCTTTGGGAGCAGAAGAATTAAAACAAGCAAAAGACATCAAAGAGGTTCTTCATCAATACAAAAATGGAGCAGAAATATTGTCACGTATCCAAACTCTTCAAGGGGTCACCAAAGATGCTTGGTTGACCTATGTAGGGCACCAACGTCCCAAAATGAAATTGGGTGTTTCAATGGAACAGGCCATAAAAATTTCAAAGGATTTAAAAATTAAGATTCAAGCGCTTGTGAATGAATAATAAATCTCCAAATTTTTTTAAGGCTAATGCTGTATTTGGATTTTTATCTATAACTTTAGATGACAAGATTTATAAAAATGAAGTTTTCTAAATACCTTTCTATCTTGGTTTCAATTGTAGTATTGAGTGCCTGGAGTTTCCGATTAAATCAACCCTCTGTCTTTAGAGGAGGAGATGCTGTAAACATGTCTGAAGAATTTGCGGTCTATGGCCTTAGCGATAGCGTAATGATATCGGTGGGTGTTGTCAAAATCATTTTAGCCCTTTTACTTTTGGTAGGAGGATTAAAATTCCCTGCTTTGATCAAACCTTCGGCCGCTGTCATGGCCTTGTTTATGATCGGAGCGGTTTATTTCCACATCAGCATTTCCGATGGAATCATACCAACACTCCCAGCAGCTAGTATGTTGTTGTGTTGTTTGTTAATGATCTTTAGCCCAATACTTCTTGGAGAGAAAAAATCTTGACCCAAAGGGTTTCGTCTTTGTTTTTAATGGATTGGATGCTGTTTTAAAATGAAAGAGACTGCAGTCAATGTTTTTGGGAAACCTTTGGTGGTTTGTGGTACAGACCCCATGACCGGTGCCTATAGAAATGGGTGTTGTGACACAGGCCCGTTTGATTCAGGAACCCATACGGTTTGTGCGGTGGTCACGGACGCTTTTTTGACCTTTTCAAAAAGCAAAGGAAATGACTTGACCCGTGCTTATCCAGAATATGATTTTCCAGGTTTGATCGCAGGAGATCATTGGTGTTTGTGTGTTTCAAGGTGGTTGGAAGCCTATCGATCGGATGTGGCACCCCAAATCATCTTGGATGCTTGTCATCACAAAACATTAGACCATGTCAGCCTAGACGTTTTAAAAAAATTTGCTTTTGACCCTGCTTAATCTCCTTTTGTGGTTTTCGTCCATTTCATTTTTGTTCTATGGAGTCGGTTGTTTCACCAGTCGCTTTATGGTGGAAGAATTTGACCGCTACGGTATTCCACAATTCCGAAAACTAACAGGAGTACTTCAATTGTTGGGAGCGCTTGGGATTATCGTTGGATTTTGGATGGATTACTTACAAATCATAAGTACACTAGGGCTTTCCCTTTTGATGTTGTTTGGGGTCATCACCCGTATAATGATCAAAGATGGCCTGATAAAAACCCTTCCCGCTCTGTCCTACTCGCTACTCAACGGCTATTTGTGCTTTGAGTTGATCCAAAACTTTATGTGATGTGATACCAATAAAAAAGCCCAACCCGATTGGTGTTGGACTTTTTTTAGAAAAGGAAAAAGCGCTGCTTATTCGGGTTGAATTCCCAATATGTTCTTCAGATTATCCATTCCAAATTCATTTCCGTAAAGCAATGTAGAGAAACGAGCCACTTCGGCGGCAATAAAAATGGCGGCTTTAATTTCATCATCAGTTGCTCCGGCCGCTTTTGCCATGTGCACCTGAGCCGTAATACAATACTCACACTTCATAGCTGCAGAAGCCGATATGGCCGCCAATCTGGCTTCTTTCAATGCAATAGGCCCTTCAGTAAAAATTTTGTTCCAAGCTCCAAAATATACAGCGGCATCGGCAGCTGTGGCTTTTGGATACATTTTGTTAAAAGGACTTTTTTTGGTCAGCGCNTCATATTCTTCATCTGTAGTTTGACTGAAACCCAATGCTGTTGTAAATAAAAATAGTAATACAATTTTTTTNATAAATAAATAATGGTTAATAATATTAAACAGTACCCTTCTTAGATCCGTAATAAAACAGCCCCATGGTGGCCAATCCTAAAAGGATGACAGGCAGGGGTGCTGTTGGATTTCCTTTGATAAATGCAATGAGATCTGGAAGGGAAAAAAACCCCGCCAATACAAATAACAAAAAAGAAACTCTTTTTAAGGTCTCCAAGTCCGTGAAAGAGGAGGCTCCAATGATTACAAAGACAATCCCCAAAACCATAAGTCCAACAACCAAAGCAAAAGTCTCGAACATGATTACCGCATCGGCAGATGGATTCGCTCCAAAAGCGTCTGCGATAAGCGTCATTTTAAATTCGGGTGAAAAAAGAGATAAAAACAAGGGCAGGCCTTGAATGAGAATGAGGACCGCACAGATCCGAAAAATAGTTTTGATATTCATTTCAATTTGATTTATGTTCACGACAATTTAGTAAAAAAGAGTGTGAAACCTGAAAAAATTATCTTCTTCTACTCCTAAATTCCATGGCTTCACCCTTACCAAAACCATAGCTGAATCCGATAACCCAAAATCTTCCGTAAACCGAACGGCTCCAAATATTGAAATTATCCCTGATGGTTTCATTTTCCCTAACCCTTGTGGCAAAAAGGTCTCTGATGTTCAAACTGACCACACCTTTGCCTTTGAGTAGTTTTTTTCGGGCTCCCAGATTGAAAAACTGACTGGGGCCAGACTCCCCATCAATGGTTTTAAATCCAGACTGATAATTCCAGCTCATTTCTACATCCAAATCTTTGGGAAACTTAAACTTGGAAGTGATTTCCGAACTCCAACTGTTGCCTTTAAAATCAAAAGATCGGTTTTGCCATGTGGCTTTACGATCAAAGGCGTTGTAATTGAAATCTCCATTGATTATAATTTTTTTGGAAGGCGTAATTTTTCCATTGATCTCTATACCATTCACCCTTTTACTTCCCAAATTCTCAGGCCCACTCACACTGATATTGTCCTGAAATGTAGTAACAGATTCAATGGTATTGGTGGTGTATAGCTGGTAAAGACTCATATTTAGGGAGCTTATCCCTTTAAGAAAAATGGCCGATATCTCATAGGAATCCGAGTATTCCGATCTCAGATTGGGGTTTCCTTTCCTGTAGTTATAGCTGTTGCGAATGTTGAAAAAGGGATTCAGTTCCCACAAACGTGGTCGGTAGATCCTTCTGGAATAGCCTGCCTGAAGGGAAAAGCTTTGGCTAAACTTATAGGAGGTATTCAACGACGGAAACAAATCGGTAAAGTTCTGTTCGTTCTCTTCCTCGGTATTGACCAAAAGAGTATTGATTTTTGTGTTTTCAGTCCTCAACCCCAACTGAGCCCCCCAAGTATCCGATTCATAGGCCGCCATTCCATAAACGCCCAAAACCCCTTGAGTAAATTCGAAAACATTGGTCAATCCCGAATTAACAACCCATTGACTGGCCAAATCGTCTTTTACCTCAAAATCATTACTCACATCGTTGTTGGCATATTGAAACCCTCCTTCTACTTTCCATACCTCTCCAAAAGGATGGGTGTAATCCAGTTTGAAAATATGCTCCGCCTCGCGAAAGAAAGTCCGGGTTTGCTGGTCGTCAAAGGTGTCAGATCCCAATACGGTAGTATTGAAAAACTCCGAGGATTGATCTTTGCTGAATAGATTCCCAGTCGCACTAAAAATCAAATCGTGATCTTCGTCATCCAAAAAATCTCTCTTGTAAATAAATTCGTATTGATATTTAGGATTGTCTGCGGTAGTTACCTCCTTTCGGTTCCATTCTGACGTCAAATCAGCAATGTTATTGTACTGCTTGACATTGGTATTGGAGGGTTGATCCTCGGCCTCAAAAGCATAAAACCCAGACAGGGTGATTACATTTTGGGGGTTGATGTAATAATCTGTTCCCAATATGATGTTGTAAAACTTTTCATTTCGGTACTGAGTTCCCTCTGTCAAAACCTGAGTATTGGTCAATCGATTGTCATTCTTATTTTTCCCTTCCCGTGGATAACTTCTTGATCCATATCCTATTTGGGTAAAGAGATTGAATTTTTCGGTACGACGATTCAGGCTTAGACCGAAACTGTTGTTGTCCGGTTGGCCATAATTGAGGGTAAAGGAACCATTGATTCCCTTTCTTTCATCTTTCTTGATTACTATATTTATGATCCCTGCTGTTCCTTCGGCTTCATACTTGGCAGAGGGATTGGTGATGACCTCAACTTTATCGATCATCTCTGCCGTAATCGATCCCAAAGCATTTCCCCCTTCGGAGGTCAACACAGAGGGTTTTCCATTGATCAAAATTTGAACACCGGCATTGCCCCTAAGTCTTACTTGGCCTTCTATACTGACAGTAACCGATGGAACATTGTCCAACACTTCCAGCGCACTGGCTCCTGTGCTGCTTAAATCTTTTCCTACATTAAAAACCCTTTTGTCAAGTTTGAACTCCATCGTTGATTTTTCTCCCCTAACCTCCACTTCGTTCAACATTTCTGATTGTTCGCTTAGGGCTATTGTACCCAAATCTAAAAGCGCTCCATTGACCTGAAAATCTTGGCGTTTTAAGGTTTCATAACCGATAAAACTAATCTCTACATAAATGTCTTCATAAGGAGATCGGACACTAAAAGAACCATCTTCAGCAGTGGTAACTCCAGTGATGGGGTCAAGGCTGGTATTGTCTAATACAACAACCGTGGCAAATGGAATGGGTGCTTGGGAAGATTGATCCACAATAACTCCTATGATTTCAAAACTCTTTTGTTGGGAAAAAAGAGGAGTAACGTTAAGGAACAAAAAAATTAGGGCGATGGCCTTTTTCACACAGTTGGATTTTTAATTTGACAAAAATCGTCCCTAAAGGTTTAACAAAAAAATTATTATTCACAATATGGGGACAGGAAAATTCCCAAATATTGTAACTTTCATTAAATAAATTGAAGATCATCCAACATGATCCTTGAACTTAAAAAACTTTTTGGAAATGTCTTTGAAGAAGATTTAATTCAAGAGATCGCTAAAGTGGGTACGCTCAAAGAAATCCCCGAAGATTTTATGATGATCGACATTGGAGAAAAGATCAAAGGGGTTCCGCTGATGGTCTCAGGAGCCATAAAAATATCGAGAGAAAATGAAAATGGGGAGGAATTACTGATCTACTATCTCGAGGAGGGAGACTCTTGTACCCTTACCTTTGCGTGGGAAATGGGAGAGACCAAAAGCAAAATCAGGGCCGTCTCTGAGTTGCCTTCAAAATTGATTATGGTTCCCATCCATCGAATACAAGATTGGGAGGCAAAATACCCCAGTTGGCGGCGTTTTCTCTTTCGTAGCTATCAAATCCGGATGGATGAATTAATTGACACTTTGGACAGTTTGGCTTTTGACGGTCTCCAAAAAAGACTCATGGATTATATGGCTGAGAAAAAAAGAGTCAATGGGAAAAATGAACTGCTGATCACCCACCAGAATATTGCTCAGGAATTACATAGCTCTCGTGTAGTCATTTCTCGTTTGCTCAAAAAATTAGAACTATCGGGAAAGATTCAGCTCAAAAGAAACAAAATTGTTGTGATCTGACTTGTGTAACCTAGGTTACGCATCGTTTTCCCAAGTAAGCGTATTTTTGAAGCACAATTAAAAAAATGCAAAGGTACTTTCCCTTTTTGGAGTGGATTAAAAATTACGACAGCGATCTGTTTAAAGGAGATCTATCGGCGGGAATCACCGTAGCGGTGATGCTGATTCCTCAAGGAATGGCCTATGCCATGATTGCAGGACTTCCTCCTGTATATGGTTTGTATGCCGCTATTTTTCCTCAAATGGTCTACGCTTTTATGGGCAGTTCACGCCATTTGGCCGTTGGCCCTGTAGCCATGGATTCTCTTTTGGTCGCCACTGCGCTCAATACTATCGCTGTGGTGGATGCCAACCACTATATTTCCTTGGCTATTTTCTTGGCCTTGTTTATGGGACTCATTCAAGTTTTCCTAGGGTTTTTGAAATTCGGTTTTTTAGTTAATTTTTTGTCTCAACCAGTAATCAGTGGTTTTACCTCCGCTGCAGCTGTAGTTATCGGTATGACCCAGCTGAAACACGTCATAGGAATTGACCTTCCTTCTCACCATTTAATCCAAAAAATCTTTCATTCGCTCTGGCAAAGCAATGAAGAGATTCACCTTTTTACCCTGCTCATTACCTTGGGAAGTATCGCTCTAATCTTCGCCATAAAATACCTGTCCCATAGAATCCCAGCGGCGTTGATAGTAGTGGTTGCCTCTACCCTATTGACCGCTCAACTGAGCTGGAATGAAAAGGGTTTGAATATTGTAGGTCCTATTCCTGAGGGGCTGCCCTCCATCCAATTGCAATCCATTTCCCTTGAAGAAGTTTACCAACTCCTGCCTATGGCTTTGACTTTGGCATTGATCGCCTTTTTGGAAGCCATTTCGGTGGCCAAAGCCATTGAGATTAAGGAAAAGAAAGAGACCATTAACCCCAACCAGGAACTCATCGCTCTGGGTACTGCCAACATACTAGGCTCCTTGTTTCAGTCCTACCCCACCACTGGAGGTTTTTCCAGAACTGCGGTCAATCACCAATCTGGTGCCAAAACTGGAATTGCCTCACTCATCAGTGCCACCTTGGTGGCTTTGACATTGATGTTTTTTACCGACTGGTTTTACCATCTGCCCAAAGCAGTTCTCGGGGCAATAATTCTCACCGCTGTCATCAACCTCATTGACTTGAAATACCCTTACAAACTTTGGAAAACACATCGAGAGGAATTTTTCGTCTTGCTGTTCACCTTTGCAGTCACACTGGTTATGGGCATCAAAGAAGGAATACTTTTGGGAACCTTGGTCGCCCTTTCGTTGATGATTTATCGTTCCTCCCAACCCCATATTGCCGTTTTGGGACGGATCAAAGGAACGTCTCGATTCAGAAATGTACTGCGATTTTCTGAAGAAATAGAAACTTTTCCAGGGGTGCTTATCATCCGTTTCGATGGGCAATTGTTTTTTGGAAACCACACTTATTTTAAAAAACAAATCGCAAAGCGCTTGGAAGAAGAAAAAAATAAAATCCAATTTCTGGTCATTGATGCTGGTCCCATCCACTACATTGATGCCAGTGCCTATAACACATTAGAAAATTGGGTTCAAGACCTTCAGCAAAAAAACATCAAAGTTTTGTGGGTCAAAGCCATTGGCCCCATAAGAGATATTTTTTACCGCGACGGTCTGGTTAAAATCGTTGACAAAAGAAATTTTTTCTCTAATTTGGACACCGCGATAAAGCATATCCAAGGAGAAGAAATCCCAAAAATTGAAAAAAGAATTTCAAACCAAAATAACCTGAAATGAAAGTAGAACAGATTTACACGGGATGTTTGGCACAAGGTGCCTACTATGTCGAAAGTGAAGGTGAAGTGGCCATCATTGACCCGCTGAGGGAAATTACCCCTTATTTGGAAAAAGTAAAGAAAAACAAGGCCAAAATCAAGTATATTTTTGAAACCCATTTTCATGCCGACTTTGTAAGCGGTCACCTGACCCTATCCAAAGAGACCGGAGCTCCTATTGTTTTCGGACCCAATGCCAATCCAGAATTTGAAGTCATCATTGCCCAGGACGGGCAAGAATTTCCACTTGGAAACGGAACCATCATCGCGCTCCACACCCCTGGCCACACCATGGAAAGCACAACCTATTTGTTGAGAGACAATAACGGAAAAGATGTCGCCATCTTCAGTGGTGATACGCTGTTCTTAGGAGATGTAGGACGACCTGATTTGGCTCAAAAAGCCAAAGAAATTACCCAAGAAGATTTGGCAGGCTTACTTTTTGACAGCCTGAGAAACAAGATCATGCCTTTATCAGATGATGTAATCGTGTACCCCGCCCACGGTGCCGGATCGGCTTGTGGGAAAAATATGATGAAGGAAACCGTTGATACACTAGGGAATCAGAAACAAGTGAATTACGCCTTGAGAGCAGACATGACCAAAGAAGAATTCATCAAAGAGGTTACCGATGGGCTGTTGCCTCCTCCTCAATACTTTCCTTTAAATGTAAAAATGAATAAATCCGGCTATGATGATATTGAAAAAGTACTTGACCGTGGCATGAAAGGCTTAAATCCAGATGCATTCGAGCTTTTGGCCAATGAATCGGGAGCCATTATCGTCGATGTAAGACACCAAAATGACTTTGTCAAAGGGCATATTCCTCAGTCAATCTTCATTGGACTCGACGGTGGTTTTGCCCCTTGGGTTGGTGCTTTAATTGGAAATGTTGAACAACCGCTTTTGATCATTTCTCCCGAAGGAAGAGAAGAAGAAACCATTACTCGCTTGTCACGGGTTGGGTTTGACCATACACTGGGTTATCTGGAAGGTGGTTTTGACGCTTGGAAAAATTCCGGAAAAGAATATGATATCATCAGTGGAATTGGTGCAAAGGATCTAGAGGGTTTGATCAAAGAAAAAAAGCTTGCTGTTTTTGATGTCCGTAAAGAAAGTGAATACCTTTCAGAACACGTCCCCAACGCACAGAATACCCCTTTGGACTTTCTCAATGACCATTTAAATCAATTTCCCGAAAAGGACACCTTTTATGTGCACTGTGCTGGGGGATATCGCTCAGTAATTGCGGCCTCTATTCTCAAAAAGAGAGGCGTCCACAATTTCGTGGATGTTCAAGGCGGTTTTAAGGCCATCAAAGAAACAAATATTGAACTCTCGGACTACATTTGTCCTTCTACAATAGAATCCTAAGATATGATACAGTTTTTATCCCAACCATGGCCTTGGTATTTTGGGGGCTTTATGATCGCCGTCGTTCTTTTTTTACTGCTTTGGACAGGCAAGTCCTTTGGAATGTCCTCCAACTTGCGTACCCTCTGCTCGATGATGGGAGCCGGAAAAAAGGTTTCTTTTTTTGATTTTGACTGGAAAGCCCAACGTTGGAATTTAATTGTAGCACTCGGTGTAATATTGGGGAGTTTTATTGCCTCCAACTATGTTGTCAGCACCAAATCCATGGCGCTCTCCCAAAACACGGTGGATCAATTGCTAGCAATGGGTATCCAAGATGCAGGAAAAAGTTATGCCCCTGAAATTCTTTTTTCCAATAGTGCTTTCTCAAATCCATACATCCTTCTTTTGCTTGTAATCGGAGGATTTTTGGTGGGTTTTGGAGCGCGATATTCTGGTGGTTGTACTTCCGGTCATGCCATATCAGGATTATCCAATTTACAATTGCCTTCTCTAATCGCCGTAATTGGCTTTTTTGTCGGAGGCCTTATGGTCAATCATTTTGTTCTCCCATTACTCCTTAAAATTTTGGTTATATGAAAACAGCTGTCTTTTTTACGATCGGTATCCTATTTGGAATCATCCTTTACATGTCAGAAGTATCCTCTTGGTTTAGGATTTACGAAATGTTTCAATTCAACTCTTTTCACATGTACGGTGTAATTGGAACAGCCGTGTTTTTTGGTTATATTATTGTTTTTATCATCAAAAAAATTAAGATGAATTCCATTTTGGACAGCACTCCTATACACATTCCCACTAAGCAAAAAGGCTGGAAACGCTATCTGTTTGGAGGAATTATTTTTGGATGTGGATGGGCCATTTCAGGAGCTTGTCCAGGACCGATGTTCTCTCTTTTGGGAGCAGGCTTTTTCCCCATTATAATCGTCATTGCATCCGCAACACTAGGGACCTTTTGCTATGGTTTGATCCAACAGAAATTACCACACTAAAAAAGCATTTAAAATATGAAAAATCTAATCTTTCTTTTTGGTTTAATATTATTTTCGGCTTGTAAAAATACTCGTCCGAAAACAGAAAAGAGCAGCCCCCCCAATATCATCTATATTTTAGCTGATGACTTGGGTTATGGTGACATTGGCGTATATGGCCAAACTCTTTTCGAAACTCCCAACCTGGATCGATTGGCCAAAGGAGGGATGCAGTTTTTACAGCACTATTCTGGCTCAACGGTTTGTGCTCCTTCTAGATCAGCACTGATGACCGGCCAGCACACAGGCCATACTTTTATCAGGGGGAACTCTGAGAGAGGGTTTACCCTTGAAAAGGAAGGACAATATCCCTTGGCAAAAGAGGAACTAACCATCGCGGAAGTGTTGAAGGAAGCTGGCTACCGTACGGCAGCTTTCGGAAAGTGGGGCTTGGGCTATCCTGGCTCGGAGGGTGACCCCAATTTCCAAGGGTTTGATCAATTCTATGGCTATAACTGTCAACGGGTAGCACACAACTATTACCCCACCCATCTTTGGGACAATCAAATAAAAGAAAGTTTGGAAGGAAACGATGGTGCCACTGCCCAAACTTATGCTCCAGAACTCATTCATCAAAAAGCATTATCCTTTTTGGAAGAAAATAAGGACGCTCCATTTTTTATGTTTTACCCTTCGGTCATTCCCCATGCCGAGTTGGTCGCTCCCGAAGAATATATGGCAAAATATCGAGGTCAATTTTTGCCAGAAAAAGAACACAAAGGAAAAAAAAGTAGCTATAGTGTTGGAGGCTATAATTCACAAAAAGAAAGTCACGCTGCCTTTGCCGCCATGGTAAATATATTGGATGATCAAGTAGGTGAAATTTTGGATAAGGTAGATGAATTAGGGATTGCCGAAAACACTCTGATCATCTTTACCTCCGACAATGGTCCTCACAAAGAAGGAGGTGCAGATCCGGATTATTTTGACAGCAATGGGCCTTTAAAAGGTTATAAAAGGGATCTCTATGAGGGAGGGATTCGTGTTCCCATGATGGCCTATTGGCCTTCGAAAATTCAGCCTGGATCTACTAGCAATCACCCCTCTGCTTTTTGGGATTTTTTCCCCACAGCAATTGAAATCGCTGGACTTGAAAAAGAGTTTCCTGGAATTGACGGAATCTCTTTTTTACCAACCCTTGTGGGCAAAGAACAGAAAACCCATCCCTACCTCTATTGGGAATTTTTGGAAAGAGGGGGCCGCCAAGCCGTCCTCATGGATCAATGGAAAGGCATACGATTGAACATGGCAAAAAATGCTGATGCTCCTATTGAATTGTACCGACTCACTGACGATATTGGCGAAGAAAATAACCTTGCAGAGCAGTATCCCGAAATCGTAAAAAAAATCGATAGTATTATCAGTGAAGCTCACCTAACCTCCGAAATTTTTTCTTTCGATTACGAGAAAAACTAGCCTTTCTATTCGTTTTTGGTACTTCCCAAAATTTCATCCCGATAAGCATTGGGAGTCAATTGGGTGATTTTTTTAAAGTTTCTAAAAAAATTAGATAGGTTATTGAATCCACTTTCATAACAGATGGTTTTAATGTCAACATCTGTTTCGGAAAGCAGTTTGGTGGCATGGTTGATACGGTACTCATTGAGAAAGTTCGTAAAGGTCTTTTGAGTACTTTTTTTAAAAAATCGACAAAAGGACTGTGGCGTCATAAAAACGCGAGCAGAGATATCTTCTAGAGCAATCGATTCCATAAAGTGATCTCTGATGTAGTTGAAAATCGTCTTGAGTCTTTTGTTCTCTGTCGGACTGCTGATGAAGGCATAGCCCTCAGCGTTGAGAATTTTTTTATTTTTCCCTTTTGCCAGATCGTGAAGTATCTTGACAAAAGTCAAAAAAGCATCGATCTGTGTTTCGTATTGAAGCCCCTCCATTCTCATTCCAATGTCTTCTTTGATCGGCCCTTCGAATACAATTCCTTTTTTGGACAACTCCAATAACTGATTGATTTGTTTTAACTCC
The DNA here is from genome assembly GCA_002708445.1 of Candidatus Arcticimaribacter sp. Lineage (GTDB taxonomy): Bacteria > Bacteroidota > Bacteroidia > Flavobacteriales > Flavobacteriaceae > Arcticimaribacter. The sequence goes on along the minus strand of PAOB01000005.1, from coordinate 20,252 downwards.
TCCAAATTCTGAAAGGCCGTTTCAAAAATATCGGGCTTAAATTGTATGACAATCTCTTTTTGATTCTCCTCCAATCCTTTGGTAAAACCTGTATGAGGAAGATAAGAACCTATCAATATCAAATCTCCATCTTGATAGTTGGACAAATGGGTTCCCACCTGTCTCTTACCTACTCCTGTGTTGATATAAACCAACTCTACCTCAGGGTGATAATGCCACTTTACCTTATTGGTGTTGGGGGACAACCTATCAAAATATGCATATTTGTAGGAGTGGCCTGTGTCAGGTGAAATGGTTTCAAAATCTGGTTTTTGCAATTGAATATTATTTTAAATTTATGTGTATTACTGTACAAAATTAACAACATTCACTCAAAGAGCGATCAGCGTGGTTAATTTTTAACAAGAGTAAAAATAATTCTACTTGAAAAGGTCATTTTTAAGCCTTTTTGTTGGTTTTTTATAAAAATCATTCTGAAAAGACATTTTAGCTGCTGTTTTGATGTCGAGCAATGGGTCGTATTGCACTATAATATTTCTAAATCTTTATATTTACTGAAACATATTCCTAAAATGAATATCACTGACAAAGGATCAATCTTTATTGTAAGCCTTTTTTATATCATTACACTGACGTGTGGGTACTTCATTCACGAGAGTCAATTAATTAGCAAAAAAAATGAACTCGATCGATTGATCCTGACCATCAACAGTCACGAAATCAATGTCGAAAACAACAGCATCGTTGTTTATGAGGACATCGGTAGGCCACAACCCACACAAAAAGTATATAATGCGGGCTCAATTGTAGCCATTTCATCCATCTATGAGCAAAAGGGGTATGAATTGGATTATATTTCAGAGTTCTTGAAGAAGGTGACGGATCAAGAGGTGATTGTGACGCGAATATGGTTTTCCAAAAAAATGAAATGAGCTACTTTCTTCGAAATATTATTGTCTATTCGGCTATCGTTTTCTTAGTCTTTTTGGTATATAAGGCGGTGAAGGACATGAAAAAATAAGCTTCTTTATTCCAAAAAAATACCAAAGGTTTTGAAACTCCCTATCTTTGCAAAAAGAATTGAGTTGAAAAAGAAAAAGCCAGACAGCGTTGTTTGGGATGAGGAACAGGAAGAATACGTTGCCCGATTGCTCCCCTATGCTTCTCAAACGAGTGGACCTGTCATCAAAATTCCCAATGTAGATGCCTTTAAACAAAAGGGCGTGGAAAAGGTCTCCAAACAATTCCAAACGGAACTGGAGGAACTCAAAGATAAAATCAAAGATTTTGTAAAAACCGCCAGTGATACTCAAAAAGTCTATACTGCCAAATTTAAATTCGAGCCCTTGGTGGGAGAAACTTATTTTCTCTACGAAGGGGAAAAGGAAGACTACCTTTCACTCATCCCACCGGATCAGTGGAAGAAAAAATTCTTGGGAGCCTACCGCCTAAGTTCAGAGTTCAAATGGGAGCGCGTCGAGTGGTAGTTTAGCGGAAGTTTTGGGTGCCAAAACCCATGCCCTTTTCATCAAAATACAGACCAACTCCTAGGTGGGTGTAATCCCCCATAATGTTTTTGTAATGGGGTGGGCTGTTTTTCCAACCTGTAACCATGCACTGGGCCAGATCTTCTTCGGTTCTTGTGTCTCCGCAACCTCTAACATTTTCAAACCAAGGGGTTTGGGCGATGTTTTCAGCTATACCTGTAAAACGATTTCCCTTTCTTACCCATGCCTTTAACTTGAATTGTTCCGCCCTGTCTACCGGATTTCTCCCCAAATGATCTGTGTGGGCATAAAAGTCGTGTTTGACCATATTCTCACTGTGCAACTGGGCCAATTCCATCAAAGAGTCCAAAACCAACAGTTTTGGCAGGCCTCTTTCTGTGCGAAGGGCATTGGTTTTTTCAAAAACTAACTGTCGCATCAGATTTATGTCACCCTGAGCAAAACAAGACGTTAGGCTAAAAACAGCTGATAGTATCGTCAAAAATAGATTTGTACTGTTCTTTCTCATGGTCTCAAAAATAATAATTATCAATTAGGAATGCCTACTTTTGTTGAATATGGGAATGGAAGAAACGCCAAGACAAAAAAAAGTGGCCACCGCAATCCAGCAGGAACTGGCCGCCATGCTTCAAGAAGCCATCCGAAATCAAGGAGCTTCCAACCTTGTACTTTCCATTACCAAGGTTCATGTAACCGTCGATTTATCTCTGGCCAAAGTGTATCTGAGTATTTTTCCTCAAGACAAGGCTGATACCTACTTGAAAGGCATTCAAGAAAACAGTTTTCAAATTCGGCACGACATGTCTCAAAGAATGAAAAACCAACTGCGTCGCATGCCCGAATTTTCGTTTTATATCGATGACTCTCTCGATTATGTTGACGGCATTGAAAAGGCCCTGAATCAACCCGACAACCCCATTGACAACGCAAAGGGGCTCCCTAAAAGACAAAAAAAGTAAAACATGGCGGTTGTTTTCAAACTCGCTTGGCGTTATTTTTTCTCCAAAAGCGGACAGACCGTAATCAACAGAATCAACGCCATTGCACTGCTGGTCATTGTGGTGGCTACTGCAGCACTGATGATTGTATTGAGTGCCTTTTCGGGATTAAAAGATTTTGGACTGTCTTTTTCAAATGTCTTTGATCCCGACTTTCGGGTAGTGCCCAGTCATGGAAAGACCATCATCATTGACAGCAACCAAATCCAACAATTGGAAAAAGCAGAAGGTATAAAAGCCTTCAGCCCCATTTTGGAGGAAAAGGTTTTCCTCTCCTTTAAAGAAAAAACTCAAGTGGCTTATCTCAAAGGTGTTGGCCCAGATTACCTAAAGGTTATTCCCGCAGATTCTTTGGTGGCGGTTGGGGAGTGGTTGCTGCCGGAATCCAACGCCATTGTCGCAGGCTATGGAATAGGTGCTGGAATGGACTTGGGAGTATATGACTATGGATCTTTTCTCAACATCAGCATACCTCGAAAAAACCTGAAAAGTTCGCTGAGACAAAATCCCTTTTATACCGAACAAGCCATTACCATTGGTTTATATCAAATCAGTGAGGACATCGATCAAAAATATGTTTTCAGCACTTTGGATTTTGCCCGAAATCTATTGCAATATCCCCAAAATATTTTCTCCTCCATAGAAATAAAAGCCAGCACGGAAGCCCGTTCCAAAGATTTAAAAAATACCGTTCAAGAAATCATGGGAAACTCGGTTGAAATCAAAGACCGCGCCCAACTCAATACGGCTCTTTATAAAATGCTCAATACAGAACACCTGGCCATCTACCTTATTTTTACTTTGGTCCTGATCATTGCTCTTTTTAATGTGGTGGGTGCTTTGGTGATGATGATTTTGGATAAAAAGCCTCAGATGAATATTCTCAAAGCCATGGGAATTACACAAAAACACCTACGTCAGACCTTTTTCTTGTTGGGTATGTTGATCATCTGCTTTGGAGGAGGGATTGGACTGATGTTGTCCTCGTTTGTGATCTTGATTCAACAATGGATTCCCTTAATTTATGTTCCGGGTACGAGTCTGCCCTACCCAGTAAAATGGGAATTAGAAAATTTACTCTTGGTGATGGCAACCCTGCTGATTTTGGGAAGCGTGGCTTCGGCTTGGGCAAGTCGTGGGGTAAAACGATGATTAAACCCAGGCTGGTTCTTCCACCTCATCCAAAACGCGGTTGAGGGTATCAAAAACCTCATTGGGATCGTTGGCCGTTACCATTGCTGTTCGATAAGGCTTAAAATTGGGAATCCCCTTAAAGTAGTTCGTATAGTGGCGACGGGTTTCCAAAACTCCCAATACTTCCCCTTTCCATGCGATCGACATTTCCAAGTGTCTTTTGGCCACCTCAACCCGATCTTTTAAAGTAGGAGGTTCGCAGTGGGTCCCTTTTTCAAAGTAGTGTTTTACTTGGTTAAAAAACCAAGGGTTTCCAATGCTAGCCCTGCCAATCATAGCACCATCCAGTCCATATCGGTCTCGCATTTCCACCGCCCTTTCGGGGCTGTCCACATCTCCATTTCCAAAAACAGGAATGTGCATTCTGGGGTTCTCTTTTACCGCAGCAATGGGCTTCCAGTTGGCATCTCCCTTATACATTTGAGCCCGAGTTCTCCCATGAATAGAAATGGCTTTGGCTCCGGCATCTTGCAATCGCTCCGCCACCTCCACGATTTTGATGGAATCGTGATCCCAGCCCAAACGGGTTTTGACCGTCAGCGGCAATGAGGTATGTTTGGCCATTTCGGCCGTCAGTTTTACCATCAGTGGGATGTCTCTGAGAATTCCTGCTCCCGCTCCCTTACTCACCACTTTTTTGACCGGACAGCCAAAATTGATGTCGATGATGTCAGGCTTGGAAGCTTCAACAATTTCAACAGATCGCAACATGGAGTCCAAATTGGCTCCAAAAATTTGTATTCCTACAGGGCGCTCTTTTTCATAAATATCTAATTTCTGAACGCTTTTGGCGGCATCTCGGATCAAACCTTCACTTGAAATAAACTCAGTATAGACCACATCGGCACCATTTTCCTTGCACAAGGCACGGAAAGGTGGGTCGCTGACATCTTCCATAGGTGCCAATAACAAAGGGAAGTCCCCAACCGATATGTCGCCAATTTTGATCACTTAAATTTTTTACAAAAATAGCAAAATCCTGAGCGATATTGGACTACTATTCCAAACCAAAGGTATTTACTATACTCTTGGAAAATTCTTTATCCCAAATTTCAACTACCACTCCATTGTTGAGATAGTAAATCCTTGGAGGAGAATCTCCTATTAAATCAAAAAAGGTATTGACCTCGATAAAAGCATAAGGGGCAGAAGATTGTGTCATATGTTCAAATTCCTCAACAGTGGTGGAACCTTCCTGGTAGAAAAGGACGTAAAGTTCTGGAAAATTTTCGTGCTGTCTTTGAAGTTCCCCCAATGCTGTGGCAGCTTCCTGACAATGTTCACAGTCTAGGTTGAAAATAGCGATCAACTTTTCTCCCGAGCTAAGATCGACTCTGCCTTTGGATTCAAATTGAGTAAAAGTCTCAAATGGAAAGTCCTCATGATTGGGCATGGGCAAAAACAGCCACATACTAAGAATGGTGGCTCCCGTAAAACCCAAAGGGATGGTTTTGGAAATGGTTCGGCTTTGGGCGGTTTTATAAATCACAAAAGCGACGGCCAACATGACCAAGTTTTTTATGATGGATTGCTCTGGGGTCATGGAAATCATTTCGCCAAAACAACCGCAATTTTCGGTATCTCCCGTTGACCAAAGATAGATCAAGTGAACCGTAAAGCCTCCCAACATCAAAAAGGAGATTTGCATCAATTGTTTGATGTAAAAAGGCAAAAGCATCAATAGCCCCAAGGCAAACTCCAGACCGATAAAAAAACGCGCCATATGTCCGGCAAAATTTCTGCTGGTTGCCAAGCCCTGGTCCATCAAAGTGATTTCAAAAAAGCCTGGACCAACCGCTTTGGTATAGGCTGAAAAAATAAAAGTGATGGCCAAAAGGAGTTGAAGAACTTTTGAGAGGTATTTCATTTCAATAAATTTTAGTGAATTTAATGAAAAAAACAACCTTATAAGTCTTCCTTTATGGACTTCCAACCCAAATCAAGGGGAATAGGTTTAAAACCATTAGAGATTTTATATTCCAATGATCTTTTGATTCTTGAATTATTATGGGGGTGGGACATTAAAAATTCGACTTTTTCATCGTAATCAAGGTTCTCTCTGTTTAGTTTTCTGAAAAATGCGGCTATGGCACGAGGGGAAATATTGGATTTCTCAAGTAAATCCATTGCATACTCATCGGATTCTTGTTCTTGTTTTCGGTTAAATGAAGAAGAGATGGTCGTTTTCCAAAGCTCGGATAGCAATACCGTATCCGTCCCACTAATGATAGAAAACAATAAGGAAATGGTAAATTCTTTTAAAATTCTGGAAACGGTATGCCTTTTTTCTACATGTGCAATTTCATGAGCTAAAACAGCTGCCAATTGCTCTGGAGACTCACAAAACAGAATCAACTCCTTACTGATATATATTCTTCCCCCAGGGATGGTAAAAGCGTTGATCATTTCACTTTCAATGATCTTGATCTTATAATCGTATTCTGAAATGGGGATTTGCTTTTTTAACCTGGAAGAGATTACCCATAGGGCAGAGTCTATAGGTCTGTTTTTTAGGATGTCTATTTCTTCCTCCTTAATCGCATAACGATCTATGATTTCACCCAACTGTATTTCTTTTTCATAGGAAAACAAATGCTCATTGTACTCAGAGGTAAGCCAAGTAGCACTCGATGAGCGAAATAGAGGAGAAAACCCGAGATAAAAAAACAGAAAAAGCCCGCCAAAAAAAGCCAGTAGCTTGATGAGATCTTTTTGAATTTTTCCCAACATCAGTAAGGGGGTTTGTTCAAATTGAAAGGAGTTGCTTTATTGTCTTCATTATCGTATTGCAAAGGGTTGGATCGAGAGTAAACCCTTTTGTATGCATAAGGCCCGAAAAATAGAAAATAGTAAAAGTTTCCTTTCCAGGCCTTGACTGCAGCAATGACGCTAAAAATGATGTAAATCAAATTGGCTACGATGACCAGAACAATATAAGCGAAGAAGAGAGTGGTTTCACCGTAGTTGTCAAATAAATAAATTTGAAGCGCCCAGAAGAGTAGGCCCCAATTCAATAGTGTTGTGGGAATTTGCGACAAAAACGACTGTAAACAGTGGAAGTGGACGAACCTCCCTTTTTTTCTATTGATGCTATAGTAAATCAATGCGGCGATCAGATTGACCACAGGCAAAGGTAAACCTACAGCAAAAGCTGCAAACATCATGAGGTAGGCTCCCATTCCGTCCTCTTTTTCTCTTGAAGACAACTGATCAGGCTGAGGGAGTTCAACAAATTCTTGGGAAATCATGCTTAGCGGTCAAAGTTTGTTATTTGCTAGAAAATGGAGGATAGTCGTCTGTCATAAACGACATATAAAGGGTTACTCTTGTATTCCAACGAATGGTTCCTACCAAAAATTCGTGCCAACTTGCTGGAAATCTTTTGGTAAACAATACCATAAACCACGCCAGAAAAGTAAGTATGCTGCCCCAAATTACTCTAAAAAATAAAATAAAGAAATGAGGTGCAATGACATAAACCACCCCAAAGAATACTCTTAACAGCAATAAGCCCCTGCTGATTCTTTCGGGATAGGGCACTTCTAAACTTACGTGATCGTCTTTAGCAGTTAGACCAAAGGAGGGATAATCGTCTGCTAGATTACTCATTCTGGCATTTACCCTAATCTGCCATCTCAGCAATTGTACCTGATATTCAAACATGCTTTCGGGATAACGCCCAGTAAATAAAACAACCCAAAAAGCAATAAAACTCAAGATGCTTCCCCAAAGGCTAATAAAAAATAAAATAAAAAAATGAGGAAGAATAATGTAAAAAGCTCCGAAAAGAGTTCTTAGGATTAATTCCAACCTCGAATAAGATTCTTGGTGAACTATAGATAGTTTCATAATTAAGATAAGATTTGGTTAGCACTACAATTAAATAAAAAAACTAATTCCGTTAGAATTAAAAATTATCTCAAAAGAAAAAAGTGGGCATTTCAAAATAAGTATCTTTGTAAAAGCAGAGGAAAATGCGCGGATGAAACACATTAGAAATTTTTGCATAATAGCTCATATCGATCATGGAAAAAGCACGCTTGCAGATCGATTATTGGACTCCACGGGTGCAGTAAGCTCACGCGAAAAGCAGGAGCAGTTGCTCGACGACATGGACTTGGAACGGGAGAGAGGCATTACGATCAAATCCCACGCCATTCAAATGGAATATGAACATGAGGGAGAGCAGTATGTTTTTAATCTTATAGACACTCCTGGCCACGTAGATTTTTCTTACGAGGTGTCCCGATCCATTGCAGCTTGTGAAGGTGCACTATTGGTGGTAGATGCTGCCCAAAGCATTCAAGCGCAAACCATTTCCAACCTCTACCTTGCCCTAGAAAATGATTTGGAAATCATCCCAGTATTGAATAAGGTTGACCTTCCTTCTGCCAATCCCGAAGAAGTTACTGATGATATCGTAGACCTACTGGGCTGTGATGCCGAAGAAGTGATCCCTGCCTCCGCAAAGACAGGACTGGGAATTGAAGAGATTCTGGTGGCCATCATTGAGCGCATCCCCGCCCCCAAAGGAAAAGTAGATGCTCCACTGCAAGCCTTGATCTTCGACTCGGTCTATAACCCTTTTCGAGGTGTAGAAACCTATTTCAGGATCATTAACGGTGAAATCAGAAAAGGACAAAAAATCCAATTTATTGCTACTGGAAAAACGTATTTCGCCGACGAAATTGGAACCCTAAAGCTCAAGCAAGATCCCAAAAAAATAATTGCAGCTGGTGATGTAGGATACCTCATTACAGGCATCAAAGAAGCCAAAGAAGTAAAAGTAGGAGATACGCTGACAGGAGCGGACAACCCCACCCAAGAAATTATAGACGGTTTTGAAGAGGTAAAACCCATGGTTTTTGCAGGAATCTATCCCGTGGATACGGAAGACTATGAAGAACTGCGTGCCAGTATGGAAAAGTTGCAGTTGAATGATGCTTCACTGGTTTTTGTTCCTGAAAGTTCTGCTGCGCTAGGCTTTGGTTTTCGCTGCGGATTTTTAGGCATGCTCCACTTAGAGATTATTCAAGAAAGGCTCGAACGGGAATTCAATATGACAGTGATCACTACCGTTCCCAATGTATCCTATCACGCCTATACCAAGAAAAGCCCCGATGAGATTGTCATGGTCAACAACCCTTCCGACCTTCCCGACCCCTCTTTTTTAGAACGTGTGGAAGAACCTTTTATCAAAGCCTCTATCATCACCAAATCGGACTTCGTAGGAAATGTAATGTCCCTTTGTATCGAAAAAAGAGGAGTCATCACCAATCAAACTTACCTCACCACAGAAAGGGTCGAGTTAAATTTTGATATGCCTCTGGCAGAAATCGTTTTTGACTTCTACGACCGACTAAAAACGGTCTCCAAAGGGTATGCTTCTTTTGACTATTCGCCCATAGGAATGCGTCCATCAAAATTGGTAAAGGTTGATATTTTGCTCAACGGAAACCCTGTAGATGCACTTTCGGCCCTCATTCATGCGGAGAACGCCTATACCATTGGTAAAAAAATGTGTGAAAAGCTTAGAGAATTAATCCCTAGGCAACAGTTTGACATTCCCATCCAAGCCGCCATCGGTGCCAAGATCATTTCTAGAGAGACCATCAAGGCCCTCCGAAAAGACGTGACCGCCAAATGTTATGGAGGAGATATTACCCGTAAAAGGAAGCTGCTTGAAAAACAGAAAAAAGGGAAAAAGAAAATGCGTCAAGTGGGAAGTGTAGAAATCCCACAACAAGCCTTTATGGCCGTGTTAAAACTCAATGATTAAACCTGCGTTGCCCCAGTGAGATCAATTATAACCTACTTTTTACTATCCCTTTTTGGTGTTTCAATAATTCGTCCTGCGCTCCCCGTTGTTGACTACTTTGTAAATTTCGATTACATCGCTGAGGTGCTTTGCCTAAAAAAAGAAGTGCCAGAAAGCAGTTGTAATGGAAAGTGCTACCTCATGCAACAAATGGAGAAAAATAAATATGAAATCCCAGAAAAGAGCGTTCCACAAACCCAATGGGAAATCCAACTACTGTCCATTCACCAACCGATATCTTATGATTTGTTTTTTGAAGAAGTAGATACAAAATTGGTTTTTAGCCCTTTTGTCATTTCTTTGAAAACACCTCACTTCTCCCCAGATACGCCCCCTCCCGAACAAAAAAGTAGTTCCCTCCTCGCTTGATTATCAAGCCAAATACTTTTTTGTTTTACCTAAATAACACTATGAAAAATTTTACAATATGCCTCTGTGGCATTTTATTGCTGTGTTCACAATGGACAACAGCTCAAGAAAATCCGTGGACTGCAAACAGACCCGATGGACATGCTCCCATCAGTGTCATGGGGGATCACTACCACCAAAAAGGAGAGTGGATGTTCTCCTACAGAATAATGGCCATGGGAATGGAAGGGGTGCGCTCTGGTACCCAAGACATAAATAGTAGCAGTGTTCACCAAAATTATATGGTTACCCCGAAAAAAATGAATATGCAAATGCATATGGTGGGCATAATGTATGCCTATTCGGATAGACTTACCTTGATGATGATGGGAAATTATACTGCTCTTTCGATGGATTTAGTAAGTCGAATGAATGCTGCTTTTACCACCGAATCAAAGGGAATGGGTGACCTGTCCTTGACGGGATTGATCAAGCTTTATAATCAATCTCGAAAGTCGATTCATTTAAACATGGGGATTTCCATTCCAACGGGAAGCATCGATCAAAAAGACGATACCCCAATGATGACAAATGCGCCCTTGGCCTACCCCATGCAATTGGGTAGTGGCACTTGGGATCCTGTCATGGGACTTACCTACCTGGGGCAGTCTTCGCTTCTGTCGTGGGGTTGGCAAGCCAATTATAAAGTCCGAACGGGGAAAAACGACAATAGCTATCGTCTTGGCAACACTTTTGAAGCCCTAGGTTGGGGAGCGGTAAAATTGTCCCAAAGATGGAGCTTTGCTACCCAACTTAAGTACATCAACCGCTCGGAAATAAAGGGAAGTTATCCTGCCCTCAACCCGATAATGATGCCCCTATTTGACGCTAAAAATTCGGGAAAAGATCAATTGAATCTGGGTTTGAGTACCAACTGGTATTTCCCCGAAGGATCTTTGAAAAACTTTCGTTTGGGTGCCAGCTTTGAAATTCCTGTAGTCCAAAATCTGAGAGGCATTCAAATGAAAACCAAAAGCCTTCTGACTTTTGGGATTCAATATAGTTTTAAAGCCAAAAAGGAAGAGGAATAAACGGTTTTTCTCTCTACTCACCCCTGAAGAAGACTCAAAATTGGGCTTTGCAGGGGTGATTTTGATATGATGTTTTAAAAAGATAAATTCGTTGAAAAGCTTTTCGATGAATCGAATCCTCATTTTCATAAGTATCACCTCCCTTTTTTGGATGGGATGTGAAAATCCCTCAGTCAATGAACCGAAAAGACCAAACATCGTTTTCCTTTTGGCCGATGATATGGGTTATGGTGATTTTGAAAAGGTTGGAGGATCAACAAAAACACCCAACTTGAATCGACTGGCTGAAGAAGGCGTTTTTTTTGATAATTTTTATGCCGCAGGGCCCAACTGCTCCCCTTCAAGGACAGGGCTTATGACAGGGAAAAGTCCCGCCAAAGTGGGTATGTACAGCTATAGACCTCCTATGCACCCCCTTCATCTACCCGATCAAGAAGTCACCCTTGCCGAACTTTTGAAAACAAAAGGGTATCAAACGGCACATATTGGGAAATGGCATTTGGGAGAATTAATGGAAAAGCCTGTGTTTAATCATCCACAACCCCAAGATCAAGGTTTTGATTATTCACTAGGAACGGAAAACAATGCAGAGCCTTCTCATCTCAATCCCATCAATTTTGTGCGCAATGGAAAAGCCCTTGGTCTTGTTGAGGGGTATTCTTGCCAGATCGTTGCCCAAGAATGCATGGACTGGCTCGATCAAAAAAATGATGATCCTTTCTTTTTGTACGTCGCTTTTCATGAACCTCATGCCAAGGTCGCTTCCCCTCCCGAACTGGTTGAAAAATATTCGGATCAAGCTCTAAAAGATGCAAAGTATTTGGCCAATATTGACCATTTAGATATGGCCATTGGACGGTTGTTAGACTATCTCGAACAGAATGACTTGATGGACAATACGATCATCATGTTTAGTTCTGACAATGGTTCCTACCGCTTAGCCTCCAATGCAGGATTAAAAGCCGTAAAAAGCTATTTGTACGATGGTGGAATCCGTGTTCCAGGGATTGTCAGATGGCCAGGAATTAAAACCGACAAAAAAGTAATCGATACTCCCACAGGTTTGGTTGATGTACTTCCTACCCTATGTGAAATCACAGGGATTGATCCACCAGATGATCTCGACGGGACAAGCTTTCTGCCTCTTTTGGAAGGAAAGCCCTTCGTCCGAAAACGGCCTCTTTACTGGTTCTTTTATCGCACTGTTCCAGAAATTGCTATGCGGGTTGGAAATCATATGATTTTGGGCCTAGACCGGGATACCATTCCCAGGTCTCATCAATTTTCCCAAGACGACTATGATTATCTTAAAACCATTTCTCTTAAGGATTACGAATTGTACGATTTACGACAAGACTTTTCACAAAAAAATAATCTTTTTGATGCACATCCCAAAAAAGACTCCCTAAAAGCACTGATTGATCATCAATTGGTGGAAATAAGAAATCTCCTCTATCCTTGGAAAGAATTGCCCCTTAAATTGGACCGAAGGAAAAATAAAATAAAATGGGTTCGATACTAACAAAAATTTGGTCGATGGAAATTGAATTTTTATATTGCTGTTATGAGTTTAATAGCTTTCAAAAAAATATTGGTCGGATTTGCATTCTCGCCCAACTTAAAGGCGAATGTCTTCGAGTCCTTGAGAATGGCACATTTTTTTGGGGGAGAGCTGATCTTTGTTCACGCAGGAAGTAAAACCCCCGAAAAAGAAACTCGTTTTAAAGAAATCGTTGCATCCAGTCCCGTTCAGTCAGAGAAAATCATGATCGAGTGGAGGGTGGGTAGTCCCGTCAATACGCTCTTACAGGCCAGCCAAGAATTTGATGTAGATTTGATTTTATTAGGGGCGCTGAAAAGAGAAAATGTACTAAAGTTTTATTTGGGTTCAATTGCCAGAAAAATTACCCGTAAGGCTAAGTGTTCTGTACTCTTATTGATCAATCCCTCTGTGGAAAGGCGGCCCTGCCAACACATTGTAGTCAACGGATTTGATAGTCCTCAAACCAAAGACACCATTAGGGCTTCATTTATGGTTGCAAAAGCTTTGGGATCCAAAAAAATATCCCTAGTGGAGGAGATTAGCCGATCCAAAGTTGCTGTTGCTGTTGATGATGACAGAAGTTTGAGACGGGCCACCCTCAAAAAGGAAAAGCTGAGGCGTCAGGAGCATACCAGAGTAAAAGATGTTGTCAAAAAACTTCCTGCCGAATTGACCAGTGACATCAATTGGATCACCCAGAGCATTTTTGGGAGAAGAGGGTACTCCATAGGGCACTATGCCAAAGTAGTACGGGCCGACCTGCTGGTGATGAATGCACAAGAAAACCTCAGCTTTGTCGACCGTCTGATTACAAGAGATATTGAACATATTTTAGCCGAGTTACCCACGGATGTTTTAATCATAAATTCAAAAGGAGATGATTAAAGCTGCACCTTTTAAAAAATTTTTAGGAGGCTTACCCAAAAACGTTTTTTCGGGCTTTGTTGTTTCTCTGATTGCTTTGCCTTTGGGTCTTGGTTTGGCCATTGCCTCAGAGGCTCCTCCTATTGCGGGAATCATTGCTGCCATTGCGGGAGGTATAGTAGTTTCTGTATTGGGAGGATCACATCTGACCATAACAGGTCCTGGAAATGGCCTGGTTATCGTCGTTCTCTCTTCCATCGTAGGGATGGGTGGAGGTGACTTATACCAAGGGTATTTATATACCTTAGCTGCGATCATGTTGTCTGGATTATTGCTTTTTATTTTTGGCGTTTTTCGCTTAGGAGCATTGAGTGAATTTTTTCCTACCACAGCACTTCAAGGAATGTTGGCTGCTATTGGTGTTGGTATTTTGGCCAAGCAATTTCATGTTATGTTGGGCTTTACCGAGGTCAAAGGCAATACCATTGATCAATTGATTCTGATCCCCAGCTCCATCAAAAATCTATTGAGCAATCCATCAAGCGATATTATTTTGGCCAGTGCGATCGGTATATTGAGTCTGATCTTTTTATTTCTTTATGCGCGGATTAGAAATTCTATTTTTCAATTGATCCCTGCACCCATGTGGGTCGTAATTGCTTCCATTGGTGTAATGTATTATTACGATCTGATTCTGAAAACCCCAGAGGTGCTGGGAACCAATCTGATGATCACACTGCCCGATAACCTATTGGCATCCCTGCCTAGCCCTGACTTCGGTAAAATATTAGACTCCGATTTCATGGGCTATACCCTTTCCATTACTCTTGTGGCTGTGATTGAGTCTTTGCTGAGCATTAAAGCCGTTGACAAGCTGGACCCGCTAAAAAGAAGATCCAACATCAACAAAGACCTAAGGGCGTTGGGAATCGCAACAGGGATCAGTGGTTTTTTTGGTGGACTTAATGTAGTAACGGTCATTGCAAGAAGTTCGGTAAATGTAAACAACGGAGGAAACAATCGTTCCGCTAACTTTTTTCACGCGGCTTTTTTGGTTGTATTTATATTGTTGTTCGCCAAGCAAATTCAAAAAATTCCCATGCCTGCCTTGGCGGCCATTCTGGTTTATACAGGATACCGATTGGCTACACCCGAAAACTTATTTCGAATTTATAAAGTCGGGAAAGAACAAGCTATCATTTTTTTGACCACCTTGATTGCAACCCTGATGACCAGTCTTACTACGGGAATCCTATTAGGAATATTAGCCACTCTTTTGGTACACATCGTGCTCAACAAAAGTGGCGTTTTGTTTTCCCGTAATTGGTTGAAGCCGAATGTACTGATGTATTTGGAAGAAGAAACTGGTAATTACTATGTAAGCGTAAAGAATTTTTGCAGCTTTTTAAACTTTTTTAAACTAAAAGCCAAGCTGGACGAAATCCCTCCCAATGCCCATGCCATTGTCGATTTTTCTCTTTGTGAATTTGTAGATCATACCGTTATGGAAGGGCTAAATGATTACAGTCGAAGCTTTTCCCGTCAAAATGGATTTTTTGAGATCATAGGATTAGACGTTCACGAGGCCAAAACAGAACATCCTTTTGCCATTCGAAAGAGTTTGCCCGAGTCGTCTTTTTTGAATTTTCAAATTTCGTTGACCAAAAGACAAAAGCTTCTGCAAAAATTGTCCACCATTCTGGACTGGAATTACCTGCCTGATCCTATTTCAAATTATGATGACCTAGAACGATTTTTCTACTTTAAAACCAAATGGATCAACTACCGTTACAACAATTTGGAAAGTAAAAATAAGGAGTTCTTGCTGTTCGACCTTTCCTACAGTGAAGGTGCTTTTATTGCCAAAGAAGATCTGAGGTCAACTTTTTTACAAATCAAAACGCCCAATAAAATGCCGATCTTTACGCTGGACAAGGAGAACTTTATGACCAACATCTTCCAGTTGTCTGGTTTACAAGATATTGACTTCAAGAAGCATCCCGATTTCTCGAGGAGGTTCTACCTTAGAGGCGAGGACATAAAAGCCATTCGATCCTTTTTCACAGACGAACTGATTTACTTCTTCGAAAGCCATCCTACCTACTACTTGGAATCCAACGGAGACAGTCTTTTGATTCGCAGTAAAGAACGATTGGCAAGCATACAAGAAATAAAACAAATGTTGGCTTTTGCTGAAGAACTTCTTAAAATTTTGGAAAATAAATAAAATTATCATTTACTTTGAATTTTGAGGGTACTTCAATTTTTTTATCAAATCAAACCCCAAAACCATGAAACTTAAAATTATTCCACTATTTGCGATTTGCTTTGTAACCTACTTAGCAGCTCAGGAAAAAAGAACCCTTGGAAGTGTAGAACGACTGCTTCCCGAAATAGATCAGTATGTGGCTCCAGGAGCCGAAATCGAGATTCTTGCAGAGGGTTTTGGCTGGTCGGAAGGACCTGTTTGGGTAGATCGACTCGATGCTGTTATATTTTCTGATGTCCCCGCCAATAAAGCCTATAAATGGGATGAAAAAGACGGTCTAAGTGTCTTCCTCGACCCCAGTGGCTATACTGGAATTGCTCCCCGAGGAAAGAAGAGCGGTCTCAACGCCGAGAACAGGGATGAGAGTGGCTCCAATGGCTTAGTCCTGGATGCCAATGGTGTCTTGACCATTTGGATGCACGGAGACAGAAGAGTAGCCCGTCTTGACGATTGGGACAAGAAGAGTTTTACAACCATCATTGGAAAATATCAAGGAAAATACTTCAACAGTCCCAATGATTTGGTCTTCGCCAAAAATGGGGATTTGTATTTTACTGATCCGCCCTACGGTTTGAAAAAAGGAGATAAAGACCCTCTAAAAGAATTGGATTTCAACGGTGTTTTTAAACTAACGCCTTCGGGATCCCTTTCTCTAATCATCGACAACTTGACCCGACCCAATGGAGTGGCCATCTCTAATGATCAAAAGACGCTATACGTGGCCGTTTCTGATCCCAAAGACCGGAGAATCATGGCCTATGACATTCAACCCAATGGGGTTGAAAATGGCAGAGTTTTTTTTAACGATGACGCTTTGAGGAAAGAAGACCAAGGAAATTTTGACGGACTAAAAATTCATCCATCAGGAACCATTTTCTCAACTGGCCCAGGAGGTGTTTTGATCATTACCCCCGAAGGCAAACACCTCGGCACCATCAGAACGCAAGAGAAAACAGCCAATTGTGCTTTTGACTCCAAACATGAATATCTTTACATGACCACCCATATGTACCTAACCCGCATCAAATTATAACCTTGTGGAGCTACACCCCATCAGTTGTGGAAATTTTAAATTGGATGGTGGTGCAATGTTCGGTGTTGTCCCCAGATTACTCTGGGAAAAAACCAATCCTGCCGATGCCAAAAACCGCATCGAAATGTGTAGCCGTTCTTTGTTGATAGAAGACGGCAATCGCCTCATTTTGATCGATACGGGAATGGGCAACAAACAAAGTGAAAAGTTTTTTAGCCATTATGCCCGCTGGGGTGATGAAAACTTAGACCAGTCACTTCGCCAAAAGGGATTCCACAGAGATGACATTACAGATGTTTTTTTTACCCACCTCCATTTTGACCATTGTGGAGACGCAATAAAAAGGAACAATATGGGGATTCTTGAGCCTTCTTTTAAAAATGCTGTTTTTTGGTCACATGAAAATCATTGGCAATGGGCGACCCAACCCAACCCTAGAGAAAAAGCTTCTTTCCTCTCAGAGAATATTCTGCCGATAGAAGAAAGTGGTCAACTTCAACTCCTTAAAGGAGAAGACTTTTTGTTGGAAGACACTCCTTTGGATTTTGATATCATTTTGGTGAACGGTCATACCGAAAAACAAATGCTACCCGTCTTAAAATACAAAGGCAATACACTGGTTTTTGCTGCCGATCTTATTCCTACCGTCGGTCATTTGCCCATTCCATATGTAATGGGATATGATACCCGGCCTTTGCTGACTATGGAGGAAAAATATAAATTTTTAAATCTGGCTTGCGAAAACAATTTCTTGTTATTTTTAGAACATGACCCCTACAGCGAATTGATCTCTCTAAAACAGACAGAAAAAGGAGTACGATTGGGAAAAACACATACCATAGCTAACTTTTTTTAATGAAAAAATTCTTTTGTATTCTGATTTTCCCCCTGATGATCTCCTGCGGTAGCATTAAGTTTGTGGGCGACCCTACAACCACCCCCTTGATCAAATACAGCAAAAAAGAGTCGCTAGTTGAAGAGGAAAAAAAGTTCTGGCACTTGATGGATCTACGTACGGACAGTATTGCGGGAATGAGCGTAGATCGTGCCCACAACGAACTGATCAGAGATCAAAAAGGAGAAACAGTAATTGTAGCAGTGATTGACTCTGGAGTTGATATTGATCATCCCGAGTTGGAAGGGATTATCTGGGTAAACGAAGATGAAATTCCAAACAACCTTATTGATGATGATCAAAACGGTTATGTGGACGATATTCACGGCTGGAATTTTCTCGGCGCCTCCGAATTGGAAAATATGGAATCTGTGCGACTGCAAAAGAAAGAAGCCCCTGGATCTGAAGCGTTCGAAAAATTTGAAAAGCAAAGACTCAAAAGCATCAAAGGCAAAAAGGAAGAGCTGGCCGATATTGAGGACATGATACAAAGGGGCCAAAAATCAGACAGTATCATCAAAGCCACATTAGGGAAAAAGGAGTATTCCATTGAGGAAGCAGAGAGCTTTTCTCCCAAAACTTTTGCTTTTATGGAAGCTTTGATTTTCAAACGCTTTCTCGAAGAAAATCAACTGACAAAGTCAAAACTTGAGATTTATAAAAAAGGAGCGCAAAGTGGAATTGATGCCCACTACAATATCGAATTTGACGGTAGGGCTGTTGTTGGGGATGACCCCGATAATATCGACGATAGGGGGTATGGAAATGCTAATGTTATTGGTCCCAAAAAGGAAGGTGCCAACCACGGCACCCATGTGTCTGGAATCATTGCTGCCAACCGCAGTAATGACGATGGCAATAGGGGCGTTTTTGATCGTGCCAAGATAATGGTACTAAGGGCTGTTCCCGACGGTGACGAATACGACAAAGATGTGGCCTTGGCCATTCGATATGCAGTGGACAATGGCGCTAAGGTGATCAATACGAGTTTTGGCAAGGGCTACTCTCCCCACAAAGATTGGGTTTGGGACGCACTAAAATACGCTGAGAAGAAAGATGTCTTGATCGTCAATGCTGCTGGGAATAGTGGAGCCAACGTTGACCCTGGTAGGAAAAAAAGTTATGTGACCGATGAGGTTGAAGGAAAAGAAATTGTTTCAAATTTTCTATCGGTGGGTGCCGTAGGCTCCTCCTACGATGAAGGGCAAGTCGCTTCTTTTTCCAATTTCGGTTCCGTAAACGTTGATGTTTTTGCTCCAGGATCTAAAATCTGGTCAAGCGTTCCTCACGGAAAATATGATTACTACAGTGGAACCTCCATGGCTGCGCCCAATGCTACTGGAGTCGCAGCAGCGCTAAGGTCCTTTTTTCCCAAGTTGAAAGCTCATCAGGTCAAAAAAGTTTTGATGAACTCCGGCATACCTCTTTATCCAACGGTTGAAAACCCTGATAGTGGTGAATTGGTTAATCCCAAAACGCTATCCAAGTCTGGAAAAATGATTAATTTGTACAGTGCCTTAATTTATGCCTCAAATAAAAGCTACAAAAAATGAAAACAATAGCCCGTCTTATCCTGCTGATTTCCTTTTGCCCATCCGGTTATGCTCAAAACTATTGGCAGCAAGCTGTCGATTACAAAATGGAGGTCGAAATGAACGTAGAAACCTTTCGATATTCTGGAAATCAAGAATTGGTATATACCAACAATTCTCCAGACAGCCTTATAAAAGTCTTTTACCATCTCTATTTTAATGCCTTTCAGCCGGGGAGTGAAATGGCGGTAAGGATTAAAACAGGAAAGGATAAAAACACCCGTTTTCGGGTAGATATTGACTCGCTGGAGCCCGATGAGATTGGGTATTTAAAGGTAAGTAACTTAAAACAAGAGGGAAGATCACTGAACTATGAGCTTTCGGAAACCATATTGGAGGTGTTATTGGATCAGCCATTGGGCCCAGGAGAAAGCACTCGGTTGACTTTAGATTTTGACGGTCAGGTTCCCAAAATGGTTCGTAGGTCTGGAAGAGAGTCTTCCGAGGGTGTTTCGCTTTCTATGGCGCAGTGGTATCCCAAAATAGCAGAATACGACTACGAAGGCTGGAATGCTGAACCTTATTTGGGGAGAGAGTTCCACGGTGTGTGGGGAGATTTTGATGTTACCCTCACTTTGGATAAGGATTATACCGTTGCCGCCAGTGGATACCTCCAAAACCCAGACAGGGTTGGCCACGGTTATAGTGAAAAAAAAGGCAAAGCCAAAAAGGGAAAATTGAAATGGCATTTCTTGGCACCGAAAGTACACGACTTTACTTGGTCTGCCGATCCCGACTATATTCACGACACTTATAAAGGGCCCAATGATGTGCTTCTGCATTTCTTTTATAAGGACAATCCTAAATACAATGAAAACTGGAAAAACCTTCAGCCCAAAACTGCTGAGCTGATGCGTTTTTTCAATCAAACCATTGGTGAATATCCTTACCGACAATATACTGTTGCTCAAGGAGGCGATGGAGGGATGGAATATGCCATGCTCACCTTGATTACAGGGAACAGAAGCTTTGAAAGCCTGGTGGGAGTCACCGCCCACGAGTTGGCCCATTCTTGGTTTCAACATGTTTTGGCGACCAATGAGATGAAATACGAGTGGATGGACGAAGGTTTTACCACTTATATCTCCACCTTGGCCGA
>PAOB01000004.1 GCA_002708445.1 Candidatus Arcticimaribacter sp. | reverse complement strand
TCTATTTAGGACGTAATTATAATCCTACATTTATTTAACTAAATGTAAAATAGATATTTAAAGTTTAGAGAATATTTGATCTATCCCAAGGGCAAGATTAAAATCTTTATCAGTGATGCCATTAAAATCATGAGTAGTCAAATATATCTGAACTTTATTGTAAAGATTCGTCCATTTTGGATGGTGATTTTGAATTTCTGCAAGCTCCCCAACTTGATTCATAAAGCTTAATGCTTCCTTAAAATCATTCAATATAAATTCTTTATAAATTCCGTTATTTTTATATTCCCAATTTAAATTAAGTGCTTTAACTTTTGTTTTAAAATCTTCAAGATGATACATTTTCATATTAAATCATTTTAGATTGAGAAACAAGATAGTGAAAACAAGATTTTAAAAGAGTTTTGAAATAGCATTAATAAGTTTATAAAATCAAAGAAAAAAAATCGTTGTACTTTTATAAAGTGAAATAATTAAAATTTCCCCTCAAATTAGGAATGGCGAAATTACCAAAAGAATATCAATTTATAGATTTGTCTGATTACGGTCGCCCAGCAGGCCAATGGATTGCGCATAAATTTCAGCACACCAATTTCACCCCAATTGATGTTACCACCATGTTTATTATCTCTGGTTTTACTGCAATTGGTTTATTGTTAAATGGTTATCTCTTTTCCTCTGCATTTTTTATAATATTGAAATCCATTTTAGACGCTGCAGATGGTGAATTATCACGTTTAAAAAAACAGCCTTCTTATGTTGGAAGATATTACGATTCAATAGCAGATTTAATCCTTAACTTTTGTTTTTTATTAACTTTTTGGCACATCACAAATACTTCAATAATCTTAATGTTGATAGCATTTTTAGGAATTCAACTTCAAGGTACTCTTTACAACTACTATTATGTTATTTTACGAAATTCTGTTCAGGGTGACTCGACCAGTAGAGTTTTTGAAAATACCAGGCCAAAAGCTTTTAAGGGAGAGAATCAGAAGACAGTAAATTTATTCCATAAAA
The DNA here is from genome assembly GCA_002708445.1 of Candidatus Arcticimaribacter sp. GTDB lineage: Bacteria > Bacteroidota > Bacteroidia > Flavobacteriales > Flavobacteriaceae > Arcticimaribacter. Next base: position 15,870 of record PAOB01000004.1, on the reverse strand, counting down.
TTTACACTGTTTTATATGTTTGTTTTGACAAAATCATATACATTATAGATAAAAATGCAAGTTACTCAAAACCATTCCCAAAGTGGTTTATGACTCTAATTTCTCTTTATGGCCTTGGCTTTCAACTTCTACTGATGGCAATTATGATAGTGTTTGAACTTGAGAGGTTCGTGATACCCTTTTTTATTGGATATACAGCTTTAATTTTAGTGTTTGTGTTCATAAGAAAAGTAATATTAAACTAAGGCTAAACTTGAAGTAATAAGCTTAAAAGCTCATTACGAGTATCCGTTTCTTTGAAAGCTCCCCTAAAGCCAGATGTGGTAGTGGTAACATTTTGTTTCTGAACTCCTCTCATCATCATACGCCTTGAAAAAACTTCAACAACTCTGAGTATTTTACTCAGTCCAACAATTTTACCATTAGGAATATAGGCAATTTTTATTTTTCCAAAAAAGGTAGCAAATGATATTCACAAAGTGAATAAAGTTAGATGTCTTTAACTATAACATTTTTTTGTATTCTTTATCAAACATGGGGCTTTCAAGAATTTGTTTTAGATCTGTTTCATAGCCACAAGTTAAAAAATTCATTGCTTTAGATAAGGGCTCAAGAGTTTTATAAAACCTTCACGATTTATATTTTCATCTAAAAGATTGATGATTTCAAAAAACCCCTCTTGTCATCTTAAAATTTAATGATTAGTAAAGCTTATGGGACTTTTTATTGTCTTGTGATACATCTTTTAAAACATCTTCTGCATAAGCTACAATTTTCTGACCCTCAGCATCTAAAACAACATCATTGGCTGTTAATTTTGCAAATTCTTGAGTTACAATTACGTTTCTTTTTAGCTGTCCCAAAAGCAACTCTCTTTTAACATCTTTAATTATTTTTTCTTTGCTTTTGTCAGAATTTAAAATATCAATTAGATTATCAAAGTGTTCCGCCTCTTTATCGAGTCGTTTCTTAAGCTCTCTTAATTTTTCTGTGGTTTTATTCATTCTCAAATATAAAAATTGCTTCACATTATTCCTAAGAAAAACTCTGAACAACATCTACGGATTTTTACTCAATAGGAATTAATCCCCAAAGAAATAATTAACACCAATACCTATCCCCCGTTTAGAGTAAAAAAATTCTGATATAAATTTATCAAACCTGTACATTACACCAAACTTTGAATAGAATAACGAAGAACTGTCTTTTGTTTCTTCATGAAAAAAAGGCAAATTTGAATCGCTATCATGGGCATTATATTCTTTAAACTCATTAAGTTTTTCTAATCCAGCCCCAAGAACTACAAACAATTTTTCGTTGAAAATAAATCCTCCTCTAAAAGAAAAAATAGTTGAATTGTATATCAGTCTTTTGAAATTTCCAACATCACCAATTTCTTGATTTCGAGTTGGAATAAAAATTGTAGAAGAACGATTGTTAATGTTTTTAGTAAAATCTAAGCCCACCAAAAAACGCCGATTAAAATCGAAATACATTGCATTAAACACCAATGATCCTCCAGGTACTTTGTACTTTTCAGTAGTATTTTGATTAAAACCTACCCCAATAGAAATATCTGGAAGTCTTGCACTTCGGGCAAAAGGATCCTTGTTTTTTTGTGCATTTACAGAAAAAAAGAAGAGAAATAGAAGAAATGAAAAATGAAATTGGTTAAATAAATTCAAGGCCAAAAACTTAAAAAATCAAAAATATAAAAGTTGAACAAAACCCTGTGTCTTTTCATAGAAATTATGCCCTAAAATTTCAAAATTTACCATAAAATCCAAATTAAATTTTTTTTGGGGTCGTGATACTCAAAAGTTATGTTATCAAGCTTAACTTCTTCATAAGCTTTTAAAACAGTTTCGTACATTGTAGGAAACAAATAATCAAAAAATTTATAAATTTAATAGAATGAAAAATTTATTAAAACTCATTGGATTAATTATAATTATTGTTGGCGGTTTTGTAATTACCAACACTTTAAAACTAGATTCAAAACAAGTCAGTTCGGATAAATTAAAAAAAGTTCAATTTTCAAATGACATATTTCAAAACCTTTCAAATGCAATCAAGTACCAAACTATTTCTTTCAACGAAGAAGCTATTCCAGACTCCACTGCATTTTTGGGTTTCCATAGGTTTCTTGAAAAAACTTTTCCATTAACCCACTCAAAACTATCTTTAGAAAAAATAAATAACTACAGCCTATTGTATACTTGGCGAGGATCAGACCCATCAATAAAACCAGTTATTTTAATGTCACATCAAGATGTGGTGCCCGTAGATGAGCCTACTATTGATGATTGGGAAGCAGCACCCTTTTTAGGAGAAATAACAAACACACATATTATTGGACGTGGTACTCTAGATGACAAAAGCACCTTAATTGGACTTTTAGAAGCCACAGAAAAACTACTTGAAGAATCCTTTCAACCAACCAGAACAATTTATTTTGCTTTTGGACATGATGAGGAAGTTGGGGGATCCAATGGAGCACTCGCTATTGCAAATCATTTAAAAGCGAAAGGAGTTCATGCTGCTATGACAATTGATGAAGGAGGGTTTATTTTAGAAAATTTAGTTCCTGGATTTGAAAGACCCGTAGCAAATATCAATCTAGCTGAAAAAGGTTTTGCCTCCTTTCGATTAATCGTAGAGACTAGCGGAGGACACAGTTCCGCTCCTCCTCCTGAAAACACAATTGGAATGTTGGCTCAAGCTATTGTGGATTTAGAAAACAATCAACTCCCGTATAAATTAGTTAAACCCATTGATTACCAACTTGAGTACATGGGTGCAGAACTTCCCTTTTTCAAAAAGATGCTTTTTGCAAACCCGTGGTTATTTAAAAAACCAATTCTTGAAGCTTTAAATTCACATACCACAACTGCTCCAACCATAATAAGTGGTGGTGTAAAAAATAATGTAATCCCAACTGTTGCAGAAGCTACAATAAACTTCAGAATTCTTCAAGGTGAAACAATAGAATCCGTCAAGCAACATATTGAAAATACAATTTCTAATAAAATTAAGGTTGAAACAGTTGGCTTTTTAACTAACCCTTCCCCTGTTTCAAGTATTGATTCTGAAAGCTTTAAAATTTTAGAAAAATTAATTCGCGATATGTTTCCGACCAGTATTGTAGTTCCTGGGTTAGTTGGTGGAGGAACGGATTGTAGATATTTTTACGAAATTTCTGATGATGTTTATCGGTTTTATCCCACACGTTTAGGTCCTGAAAGCATGAAACGTTTTCATGGAATCGATGAAAAAATAAGCAAAAAAAATTATGAGGAAATCCTTTCGTTTTCATATTACTTGATAAAGAGACTTAATTGAATAGCAGCTTTGAAACACTTCAAACATTCACTCCTAGGTAAAAATTAAATTGGATAAAAAGATAATCCACTAAAATCTTGTTAGAGAGCGATTGGATCGCATCAAAAAATTTAATTGCAAAATGCAATTATGTTGTACTCTTTTCTTATATTTATTTATTAACCATAAATAAATTAAAATGAAAAAATATTTATCAATTAGTTTTTTATTTACAACACTGTTCATCTTTTCTTTAAACGCTCAGACAAATCCAAATTGGGAGTATTGGGTTACTGGAAAAGTGAAAGTTAAAAGAGGAATGTCTAAAGAGTTCGAAAAAGCTGCAGCTGAAAAGACCAAAAAATACAACAAAACCGCTGAAACAGCTATCTCAACCTACAGAATAATGGATGGAGAAAATCAGGGAAAGTACGAGAGAATTCAAGGTTACAAAGACATTAGTTGGTTTAACGACAATATGAAATCAAATGCAGGAACTCAATACTGGATGGAAAATGTTTCTAAGTATGTAGAAAAGTATGAGGGAAGAAAAGTATGGTGGAGAATTAAAAATCTGTGCTACAATTGGAATCCTGAGTCCGCACCAAAAAAACACATTCATAAATTAATTAGAATAATCAAACCTGGCAAACTAGGAGACTTTTGGAGGTTTTCAAATCGAATTGTTAAAGTTTATGAGAAAAATAACTACACTGGTGTACAGGGAGTTTTTAAAGTTGTATCAGGTGGTAATATGAATGAAGTTATTTTTGTTGATGCCTTTGACGATTTTACCGATCAAGGTAAATTTCCCAACACCGATAAGTCATTAAAAGAGTTGTACAACGAAATGTACAATGGATCTTACGACAAAGATTTAGAAATTTACAATGAAGCTATTGAAATGTGGGGGAGACAAAACGAAAGAATGTCACTCAAATCAGAATTGACAACAAAACTTTAGTTGTATCAAAACAAAAAGAAAAAAACCTCCAGAATCTGGAGGTTTTTTTATGTCCTATTAATAACTACCACAGGGGTGATTCTTAGTTGCTCTCGGGAAGTTTACCCCAAATCCCTACAATAAACATAATGAATATTGTAGCATAGATAATTAAAAAAGGAAGGTCGGGAGCTAACGCTGCAGGTCCATCAGCAACGGTGTAACCAATATTGGTGATGTAACACTCGGCAACAGTAGAAATTGGAGTACCCATTTCTTTGAGTTCTGACAATTGAAATGAGGTGTTTTTTTGATTTAGTGAAAAATAAGAAGCCACCTCCAATCCAAAAAAGATTGGGAAAGAACAAAACAAAGTAAGGATTGCTTTTCCATAAACTGGAAAATTAAGTTCCCTTGATCTTCTTATTAAATAAAAAGATAGTGCTGTCATTAAAATCACCGCTATCGTGTAGATGGCATTATTAATGTAAATTTGATTTGAGAGTTGAAAAATTTCAAATTCAGTCATAATTATAGTTTTGATTAGTTTCTTTAAGTGTAAATATTATTTTTGATGCAACTACAGTCATAACCAAAAATAGACTCTCCACATACTATCTTAAAATGATTCATCAACACTACTTTTATTTTGGTATCTTAATGTAAAATAAGTGTTTATGAGAAATCTAGCTGTATTTTTACTTATTACTATCATATCCTGTTCTAAAGACAGTCCCTCAACAAATACTGTAGAAAATCCCAGGATACTTATTCGCTTTCAGTGTCAGCATCTGATGGCGGAAGCGTTAATTATGACAATCCAAACGGAGGGGGTTTTTTTGAAGTAGAACAACTGAGTATTACAGCAACAGCAGAGGACAGTCACTATTTTATGGCTTGGTTCAATTGATCTAGAGAGAATCCCATCCAGATTAATATTAAATCGGACACTACCATAACTGCCAAGTTTATCAATAAGCAAAATTTAATTACTTGCTTTGATCAAATTGTAATTGGAACTGGTGAAAATGGTCCTCGATTTACCTTAAGGTGGGATGAAATGAAAATATTTTTAAAAGGAACGGCAACAGAAGAATTTAATACTGAACTGTTGAGTTTTATTGAGGAGTTAAACCTTGTCTTGGATAATGACAGCAGTTTTTCATCCAACAAAGTCGATACTCGTTCGGAATCAAACGTTCATATGTTTGTAACTGAGGCAGACACCTATGTGGAGGCTTACCCTAGATATGAAGACACCCAGCTTGAAAATTATTTAGGTTATGCTGGTTGGTTTTACAACGGTAACGGTTCAATCTACTCGGGAAATATTTTTTTTAATTCTCCTGAGAAGGATGACACAGGTGTAATTCGGTGGATCATAAGATATGAGTTAGGTCATATATTGGGACTAAAACATACCGAAGACACCAGCAGAGTTATGTGTCAAAATTACACCCAGGGTTTTAATATTGTTTTTTCAGATTTAGATCATGAAACCCTGAGATTTCTGCATGACGATAGAATGCCTATTTTTGCTGACTCCAATCAATCCAGAGCAATTTTGGAACAAATTTTAGAGGTAAACAATAGTAAAGCTGCTAATAAAAATAAACCAAGAACAAGCCTTAAAAGAGAAACCAAATCAACGAAGGTTATCTTTGCCTGTCCTAGAAAATGAATTACCCCATGCTGTAAATTTCAATCTCTTTTTTCACGACCCATTCCGTCTGGAATACCTTTGTAGTATCGAAATCTTTCTACGGGAATATTATTTTGATATTTGATTCTTTTTTTTAACCTATTAAACAAAGAGTCTTTCTCCCCAGCTGGGTAATCATTTAAATCAGAACCCAAATAGTTGTTCCAACCGCTTGACCACTGAGACAAATATTTTGAGCCTGCCAATATTTTTTTATCTAAATATTCTGAAATATCTACTTCAAAATTTTTGTCCTTAATATTACCTCCATAAAAAAGGAATTCTGGAACTGAATAAGCATTCAGGTTTTGATGAATTATTTGCCCCTCATACATCAAACGCCATTCTGCTGCTCTCACAGCATCTGCTGTTAAATACGCTGCTGCCCTGTGATCACTTTTATGCCAAACTGCGTAATTAAACCCAGGATCAAAAGACATCAATACATCAGGTTTGATTTTCCTGATGTAATAAACAATTTTTCCTATTATTTCTTCTTTATCTGCAAATTCAACCCTTCCATCATCATATCCTAAATTTATGTATTGTTGCTCTGAAAGACCTAAAACTTTCATTGCCTCAATTTGTTCTTGTCTTCTTATTTTGGATAAATCATTCTTATTCATTTTAGGATCTCTAGTCCCAACATTTCCCGTGGTTAATGTGAGAATAAAGATTTTATTCTTGTTGTTGTTCAGCAAAGCCAATGTCCCATGAGATTGATAATCATCATCAGGATGTGCAGCAACAAGTAATATTGTTTTTCCTTCCCACTGTTCTATGGGTGTCAAAGGTTGAGAATAACTGGTTTCTGGAGTTCCAAAACCAACTAAAAACACTAAAATTGTGGTAATCATTTTCATAAACAATCAATTTAAATTAGAATAAATCATTTCGTTAATAGGCTCAATTTGTTTATTAGATTCTGGGCAGTTTTATTCCAACTCACGGATTTTAATGTTTCTGAAATAAGACTTTCCGGGGTGATCTTGAAAACAGATATGCCCTTCAGAAAATTTTCCAAAATCATACCAACGTTTGTCTCCCAAATAAGGGTAATCATCTGACTTACTAAATTTACTTTCTTTGTACAGAAGATCCCATTGCTCTCCCCTTAATTCAAACTCATTGATCAGAGAATCATTTAATTTCACAAATCCTTTATTATTTTTTTGGTCTATCCTAATGTGGTAAGTATTCCACTTACCAGCTGGATTTGGTGGATTTGTAATTGTAGGGGAGTACAGATCATAAACAGCACCCAAATAATGCTTTCTGGCAACCAAATCTATAAGAATATTATTAAACTCAATTTCCCCTCCTAATATTTCTTCAGGAACATCATAAGCAGCGATATCAATGATTTGTATTTCCTGTCCTGTTTGATAAGGGAATTTGTAGGCTGAATCTTCTCTAACCCCCCACATAAAACCGCTATTTCCTCCTTTTTCAATTTTCCAATCAAAAATAATTTCAAAACTAGAATACATTTTATCGGATAGTAAACTTGCATCCTTTCCTCCTGATTCTAAACTTGAAAGAGCATCAAAGATCAAAATATTATCCTGTACTCTCCATCCTTTTTTTGTACCATCGTCCTGAAAAATATGCCACCCTTCTAATGAATCATTGATGATTAAATCCTTCCATTTTTTATCTTTTGAGCTGCAACCAAAGAAAATAAGTGAAATTAAGAGTAGTTTTTTCATAGTGGTATTTTACATCTAAGCACAAGATATGAATTTCCTGTTGAGTGTTTATACTAAAAATATGAAAAGCAATGGGTTTTCTCACAAAAAAACCTCAAGTTTTGGTAGTTTTCACNTGTTTTTAGTCAATTTTAAGTGATTTTTGATTCATTTTTGTNGTTTTTTGATGTTTTTTAGAGAAAACGAGACAGCAATTTACTCCCNTCAAACTAAAAATACAAACANTATGATTCCCCTTAAAATTCAAGAGTTTGAAAAAATTNCTTTAAAATTAAAAGTACACTTTTCTTAAAGAGCTTATTATTTGTAAAAAGCAAGTAAAATATCTATGTTTGAGTATTATTAATCACAAAACAATTAAAATGAAAAAAATAATGTTCACGGTTGCTTTATTGTCAACAATTGTATTATCGGCTCAAACCATGGCTTTTACAGCTGTAGAAGTACGAGTAAAAGAACACACCCAAAAAGACATAGAAGAAGCTTTTGATAAGGTTTTTGAAGGAGTTGAAATGAAGCAAGGAGGAGTTGTATTGGAACGCATTTGGAATGGACGAACCAACGGAATGACTCACAGACTAGTATGGATGTACACGCTTGGAGTTAACCTCGTTGATGATGACGCTATCAGTCCCGACAGAAACGATGCTTTCTGGGCTAAAATAAATAACTACATCGAAAAATGGGGTTCTGGATATTCTGGAAGAATTTTGAGCTGGCAAGAGGGAGATACAACCAAAAATCCTGCAATTCATATTTGGGACATTAAAGTTGAAAACCAAAACCAATTCAAAAAAGGACATGACAAAATTGTAAAAGAATTTAAAGATGACTTTGCTGGAAGAGTAGTTGGCTTTGGAACATATGACATCGGAAGACCGGATGGAGCGACTCACTGGGTTGGTGTCTCTGGTAAAAACAGAGTGGATCACCTAATGCTTCTCGACAAATTACAAAAGTCAAGTAAATTCATAACGCTTCTTCAAGAAAGAGGAAAGACAGAAGACGTTAAAGATTATGAGTTAGAAATTTTGAGAAGAAAACAATAAGTTTATTCTCAAAACATTAAAAAAGGGTTATGTTTTTTCACTTAAAAAAACATAACCCTTTTTCTATGCAGTTAATATTATTATTCAAATCGAAATTCGATATGAGCCAAAAATATTATTAAACCCAAAAATTAGTTAACATCTCGAATTCTAGCTTCCTCTTGGGCAGAATCACGTTCTGTTTTTTCTTTACCAAATTTTGATCCAAAACTGTAAATCAAACGCAATTGAACGTTTTGTCTCGATCCGTTACTTTCAACTTGGGCGGTTCCATTTCCATAATCAATTGTTCCAGCAAAACCTCTGTTGAGAATTTCACTAAATCCTAAATTCACTTTTAATTTATCATCCAAAAACTTTTTCCCAAAAGAAAAATCCAATTCAGAAAGCCAATCTACTTCAATTTGTCCCTCCAACGCACCAGTTCCATAATTTCCGCTCATTTCAAAATTCACACCTCCAGGTAACTCATAACTCGCCTGAACAAACCAAAATAAATACCATTTGTTCAAAAACACATCATAGGTCTGGGATTGATAATCTGTATTAACCAAAATAAATCCGGTAAATCCTTCAAGCCCTTTTACAAAACTTAGGGGTGCAAACAATCTAAAGTTCCAGTTTGAATTCTGTTCAACATTCACCTCCCGTTGTCTGATTTGAGCTGTACTGTTGTTTTGCTGAATCAATTCAAAAATATCATCCTCCGTTTTGCTGTAACCAATAGAAAAAAATGGCTGACCCTCATAAGTCAAGTTAAATTGATATTTATTTACATAAGCTGGTGCTAAATTTGGGTTTCCTTGACTTGCAGAAAATGGATCTAAAAATTCAGCAAAGGAATTTAAGCTGTTGTAAGAAGGTCGTTCAATTCTGTAACTGTAAGAAAGACTCATTCCCAAAACATCAGAAAGTTCTCTGCTAATTGATGCACTTGGAAATATTTTTTTAATGGGTCTATCTTTAACCTGTGATTTTGGGTTCCCATTTTCGGTAAACCTTGAAGTTCCAATTGTATTGCTGTCTTCATAGCGTAATCCCCCAGAAAAAGACCATTCCCCAGAAGTAAGGATTACTTTGGAATACAAGGCGAAGATGGTTTCATTAATCAAAAACCGACTACTCTCATTTTCAATAAAATTAAAATTACCTCTATTATCTCGATAAGATTGTAAATCATTATCCGTATTAACAGCTGCATATCTTGATCCTAAACTCAGCTTGAAATTGTCAGAAAAGTTTTTTGTGTAATCAAATTTGTACGTTTTGATGTTGTATTTCCCATTTTGAATGTACCTGCGATCATTAAATGGAAGGGTGCTTCCCTCAATTCCTCTCAAATTATTAGTATTGTCGTTTGTAAATTTTATGTAGTTAAAATCAATAAATAATTTATCAGTATCCGTTTTAAATTCATAATAGGGATTAATATTAAAATTGCTTCGATCTCTGTCAAAACTATTTTCAGAAAACAAAGTGTTTGTTGAACTTAGATTCGAAACAATGGTTTTGCTCGTAGCAATACGCTGAGATATTCTGTTGTTCCATCGCCCACTAATTCCGATGGAGTGTTTGTCGCTTAAATAATAATCTACCGCTCCAGAAACTCGAAAATTATTTGGGCTGTAAGGTTCTATTGTTTCCTGATCATAAGTTTCATTGCCCACAGTTCTGACCAAAAATAAATCTTCTCTCCAAGTCGGATTGGAATGACTGATACTGGTTTGCCAATTAAATTTGTTTTTGTAACTCGAAATGTATACTCCAGTTCCATACTCAAACCCTTGATCTTCTCCCGCCCAAGTATTTACACTTCCATGTGTTCCAAGACGAACATTTTTCTTTAAAATAATATTGATAAGTGCTCCAGTTCCCGATGCTTCGTATTCAGCTCCAGGTTGTTCTACCACTTCAATTTTAGCAATGTTATCAGCAGGTAAATCCCTTAGCAAAGTTTCTACATCCATGTACTCTGTTGTCTTCCCGTTGATAAGGATTCTAACCCCCCTATTTCCTGCAACAGAAATTCCATTGTTGGTAACCAAAACCCCAGGCACTTTTCGCATGACATCTTGTAAACTGGTGTTAATCATTTCAGATTTTTCAAGATCCACAACCAGTTTTTCGGCTGTTTGTTTGATTACAGGTCGTGTACTTTTTACAACTACTTCGTTTAATGCTTGTGCCTCCTCCTTTAGAATAAAATCAAGAATCAGATCAGCTGAAAGCTCAAATCCTTCAGGTTTTTTTGATTCAAAACCTAAAACAGAAATTTCGATCTGATAAGTACCTATTAAGATGTTATCAAAAACATAGGCGCCTTCATCATCAGAAATCACTCCTATTGGATTGATCTCTGAATCCTTTTCTTGAAGTATTATATTGGCGAATGGAATCGGATTCCCTAAGTCATCGGTTATTGTTCCACGAATTGAATATTGAGCTGTAACTGAAAGTAATCCCAAAAAAAATAGGATAATATAAATGGAAATAAATTTCATCTAGTTTATGAAAATTAACATGGGGTTATTAGTCATCTGGTTATCGAAAGTCTCTTCCTATTGTATGAGTCCAAAACCGTTGAAATGTTACAAAAAACATCTATTATTTTTTTCTAAAGAAAATTGTAGAAGATGATTGTAGAATAAAAAAGTTAATCAGAAAATATTAACCTTATTTTGAATGTAAGGATTCGTATTCATTTACTTTTAAAAAATCAATTTTCAAATCATCAAGTCCTTTTTGATCAAATGGATTTTCGATGTAATCTTGAACATTGTACAACGCCATAAGCACAAAACTTACAACCAAAGAAAAAGATAATGATATTAAGGTTGTAACTAAATCATCTTGTAAGTTTAATATGGATTGGGAGGCATAAAGGAAAGGAGAAAAGTAAATAAATACCAAACAATATTTTTTTAGAGAAATAGGAGTTCCGTGAATCTTAATCCCACGGATTTTTTCAGCAGAAAGAAACAATTCATTTTTTACACGAATAAGACTATCTTTCTCTCTTTCATTAAAAAGCTTTTTGTGAGAATCAATGATCAAAAGAACTTCTTTTCTTTTCTCTCGTATTACATCAAATGTTTTTTCCGAATCATCCTGGGTTAAATATTGAATCAGAAGATTTTGTACCTCTTGTAAACTGTTAAATAATTCATTGTAATTTTTATCATTTACACTTTCAACAGCATAAAAAATATTGGTCAAATCAATGATCTTATTTCTAAATTCAAGGTACAAAGCTATTGCATCTTGTCTTCTTTGGTAAGCACTGGTAATCGAGAAAACAAGAGGGAAAATAATTGCTATACTCATTATGGTGTAATCAACCTTAATGTTAATGTTGTATGCATCATACACAAAAAAAATAGCTGTGGTCTCGAAAAGAATAATAAATAGTCTGCTGTTGAAGACAGATAAGATTGCACTTAAACTTGTTTGATTTGAACTCATTATTGTTTTTTAAATGCTTATTGAATAAAACTTGAATTGCCCAACAGTAACCCGATGATTATTCCAAGTATTAGTATGAGGAAATTTTTTAATTTGAATATCAAACCTAATTTTTTCTCCCAAGAATCGGGGATGTTGTTTTGGTTATCGTCTTTGGAAATTCCCGATTTGATCGACTGTTTTGCAAACCAGAAAAAAAATAATAAAACAACCGCAACGCTGCATGCGATGATGAGAAATAAATCAATCATTGAAATTTATATTTTTGCAAAATTAGTGATTAAAAACAATATCAACATGAATTTACATACTTCATTTGTACTGCTTGGTTATTTACACCTAAAGATTAAGAGCAAGAATAAATACCAACAAAATTAACATCAACTTTTCTAAGCTCACTAGTATTGATGAAATAACGGAGTTTTAAAAAAAATTTATCGGTGTCTAGAACAAATTCATGGGGAAAGAAAAATTGGTAATGTAGAATAAATAATCCCCTCCAACTGCTCCATCAATAGCCATAAATAAATATGATTGGGGTAATTTATCATGGAAGAACTTGTAAAATCTCACGAAATATTAAATAAAAATAGTTCAACATTAATATTCACTTTCAGGAATAATAGACCCGTGAGGATCAAGAGTAGCATCGCCCAAAATTTCTCGCATTCTGTTAAAAAATTTTGAATTTTCAATATGCTCAATTTCTTCTGCAATTTCGTGAACTTCATCCAATTTGAAATTCATTTTATTGACCAAATAGAGCTCGATCAAACGATGCTTAGAAATAATCTCAATTGCTTTTGTTTTCCCCAATTTGGTCAACACAATTGGCTTGTAGGGTTTGGTGTTTACCAGCCCCATTACCACAAGCTTTTTCAACATATTGGAAACCGTTGACTTACTTACCTTGAAGTAATCGCTTAGAGCAGTTACCGTTATGTCCAAATTTTTCTCCTCAAGCTTGTATAATGCTTTCAGGTAGTTTTCTTTTTCAATTGTTTTTTTCATAAGGATGTTTTGTAGTGCAAAACTATTTATTAGTTTTGCAATAGAAAACTTTTTTATGTTGTTACGACTTTTATTATTAGTCAGCTTTTTACAAATATCTCATGCCCAAAACAACCTTGTTAAAGGTGTAGTATTCTCCGAGGGCCAAGCCCTTGTGGGAGCTTCTGTAATTGTTTACGGTTCAAAAATTGGAACAATAACCGATGCAGCGGGAGCATTTGTATTACAACTACCGAATATAAAAAATCCTAGGGTAATCATTTCATATCTGGGACATAAATCTTTCATCAAAAAAATTAACAAAAAACAAAAAGACTTAGGAAATATCTTTTTAGAAATCGATGATCAACTGGAGGAAGTGGTAGTTTCGGGAACCTTAAAACCTGTTTCCAAACTCGACAGTCCAGTTCCAGTTGAATTGTACACCCAAACATTTTTCAAAGCAAACCCTACCCCATCTATTTTTGAAGCTCTCGAAATAATAAACGGAATTCGTCCTCAACTCAATTGTAACGTTTGTAACACAGGTGACATCCACATCAACGGTCAAGAGGGCAGTTACACCATGATATTGATTGACGGCCTACCCATTGTCAGTGGTCTTTCTTCTGTTTATGGCCTTTCTGGTATTCCACAATCATTAATTGAACGGGTTGAAATTGTAAAAGGTCCAGCATCTACACTTTACGGATCAGAGGCAATTGGAGGGGTAATTAATTTAATTACTAAAATGCCAGAAAATGCAAATAAATTATCTTTTGACACCTTTGTTTCGGGTTGGGGAGAAGTAAATACAGATGTTGGGTACAAGTACAAGCTTTCCGACCAATCAAGGGGCTTACTCGGAGTAAATTATTTTAATTATTCAAATCCTATTGATAATAATGATGACGGATTTACTGATTTGACTATTCAGGATCGAGTTTCCATTTTCAACAAATTTGAAGTTGATAAAAAATTATCAATAGCAACCCGATTTGTTTATGAAGATCGGTGGGGAGGTCAAGTCAATTGGAATTCAAGTTTCAGAGGAGGAGATCAAACCTATGGTGAAAGTATCTATACCAGCAGAATCGAGTTTTTTGGAAATTACAAATTCAATGAGGAACTTTCTTTCCAATTTAGTCTCAACGATCACAATCAAAATTCGGTTTATGGCACTACAATCTTTAATGCAGATCAGGCCATTGGATTTGGGCAATTTATTTGGAATAAAAGCGTAAAAAAAAATGATTTCTTAATCGGTTTAGCATACAGATACACTTATTTTGACGACAATACAACTGCTACTTTTGATGATGACAACTCAAAAAATAATGCCGAAAAAACACACCTTCCGGGTGTTTTTATTCAAAATGAAATTAAAATCAACGAACAGAAAACCCTTTTACTAGGAATGCGATATGATTACAATTCGATTCATGGGAATATTCTTACTCCTCGACTGAATTACAAAACATCCAATAAAGAACAAACTTCAACCTTTAGACTGAGTTTGGGTTCTGGATATCGGGTTACCCAAGTTTTTACCGAAGATCATGCTGCACTTACTGGAGCCAGGGAAGTGGTATTTCTAAACGATTTAAAACCCGAAAAATCGTGGAATATTAACGTTAATTTTGTGAGAAAAATTTACCTCAACCAAGGGCATTTAATCAATTTCGATTCTAGCATTTTTAGAACCGTCTTTTCAAATAAAATTATTCCAAATTACGATCGCAATCCCAATCAAATAATTTATGACAACCTCAGTGGTACATCACTCACACAAGGTGCATCCATCAACATAAATGCTTTATTTCAAAACAGTTTAAGGCTTAACTTGGGCATAACCTACATTGATTCACATATCAAAGAAAAGGGAATTAAATCGACCCCATATTTGACCGAAAGCTTCCAAGGAGTCTGGAGAATAGAAAAAAAAATCAATCGATATGGTCTTAGTCTAGATTTAACAGGAAGCATCACAGGCCCGATGAAATTACCCCTTCTAGGGGAATTAGATCCAAGAGCTCCGAATTCTCCAACTTTTAGTATCATCAATTTTCAACTCACCAAAAGATGGAATAACACAACTGAGTTTTATTGCGGTGTTAAAAATATTCTTGACTTTACTCCTGACAAAAACAGCATTGCTCGCTCAAACGACCCCTTTGATCGGGATCTTCTCAATGACAATCCTTATGAATTGACCTTTGACCCATCCTATGTCTATACCTCAAATCAAGGAATTCGACTTTTCTTTGGACTTCGGTGGAATCTTAATTAAACTCTTTTACAAATAATCGTATATGGCTACAATCTCACCATCTGATTTTCTTACCTCAACAATTTTATTGTAATCTCGTAATTTCAAAAAAGCATAATTCGTCTTATCAAAAACAAGTGCATGAGGGAAAAAGTAATTCGTATTGTAAATAATGTGATCTCCTACACTAGGCTCGGGATTGGATCCAGAGTGATACGAAATATTGTAATGCGTAAAAGCATTGGTCAAAGAACACAAAAACTCCTCTTTAGAAACATCAATATTGTTTGGAACTGAAGATGTTTTGTAATTATTACTGATGTAAATTGACCATGGACATCCATTCAATAAAGCAACCCCTCTGGCATATGGACAATCATCAACTGGATCCAAAAAACCATCAAGGTCAGTGTCTGGTGGGCACA
>PAOB01000003.1 GCA_002708445.1 Candidatus Arcticimaribacter sp. | reverse complement strand
CTCTTTATCAGAAGGAATAAGAGTATCCTCATTTATGGTTGTAGCAGCTTTCATTACTGCAGGCATTAAGTCCAGTTGCCCTTTCATTCCTTTTTTCAAAAGCATCCCTACAGAAAGCATTCGGTTGATTTCATTAGTCCCCTCATAGATTCGTCCTATTCTAGAATCTCTCCAGGCAGACTCCATTGGCATATCAGCAGAGAATCCCATTCCTCCCATAATCTGAATCCCATGGTCCGCTGTATTTTGAATGTCTTCTGAGGCTCCAACTTTCAATAATGAACATTCTATTGCAAAATCTTCTACTCCTTTTAGCTCTGCTTCTTGATGAGAAAATCCTTCTGCTATAAAAGATTGTATTCTTTTTTCAACGTCATGAGCTGCACGATAACATGAAGATTCTCCTGCATAACACGAAGTCGCCATTTGAGCTAATTTTTCTTTGATTGCTCCAAATTGAGCAATTGGTGTTTTAAATTGGATTCGTTCATTAGCATATTGAACAGCAGCAGTTGTAATCCTGCGTTGTGCATCTAAACATGCAACGCCTAGCTTTATTCTTCCAACATTTAAGGCATTCATAGCAATTTTGAATCCCTCACCACGACCGGCTAACATATCTTCTGCCGGAACTTTCGTTTCATTGAAAAACACTTGGCGTGTAGATGATGAATGGATCCCAAGTTTGTTTTCTTCCTCTCCTAGAGTGATTCCATTGTCAGTAGTATTGGGAATAATGAATCCAGTTATGTTTTTATCATCTTCAATACGAGCAAAAACAATAAAAATATTTGCAAAGCCTGCATTGGAAATCCACATTTTTTGACCTGTAATGGAGTAGTGAGTTCCATCTTCTGATAACACTGCTTTTGTTATACCAGAATTAGCATCTGATCCAGCACCAGGTTCTGTTAAACAATAAGAACCAAACCATTTACCAGTAGCTAATTTGGTTACGTATTTTTGTTTTTGTTCTTCGGTTCCATAGAGTGTAATGGGTAATGTTCCAATACCCGTATGGGCACCAAAAGCAGTAGAAAGTGATCCTGAAGCCCCAGATATGTAGTCACAAACTAGCATAGTGGAGACAAAGTCCATTTCCAGGCCTCCATAGGCTTCTGGAACAGTTACTCCCAAGAATCCTAAATCCCCTATTTTTCTCATTAACTCTTCTGTAAATGCATAGTCTTTTTTCTCAAAACGATCTTTCTTTGGCCATACTTCTCGATCAATAAACTCTTGAACGGCTTCTTTCATCATTTGCTGTTCTTCAGAAAAATCTTCTGGCGTAAAAACATCTTCTGGAGTTTGATCTTCAATGATAAAACTCCCTCCTTTAATCCAATTGTCTTTTATTAATTCCATATTCATTCTTTTTAGTTTTGGGTAATTTCTTTATTAAAATGTTCAAAGTTCAATGTGGTTTTTCGAATGCATTCGATGACTTCAAAAAAATGTTGAACCTGTTCTTGTGTGAGTTGTAAATCAATTTTTCCATTAAAATCTAATACAACTGCTTTTGAGTTTTCACGATGTACTTTTCCGAAAGGAGTTAGATTAATCAATACTCCACGTCCATCCTTGGGATTTTTTGTCCTACTAATTAATCCTCTATCTTCCATTGCATTTAGCAGTCTTGATAAACTAGTTGGCTCCATTCCCATTTTTGGACCTAAATTAGTAGAGGGAGTTCCTTCTGCATCTATGCTTAATAGAGCAAATCCCATTGCCATTGTTGATTCAAATTTAAGAGCTTCTTTATTATACATCTTGCTAACCAATTGCCAAGTAGACCGAAGTGCGCTTTCAAAAGTTTCATGTTTCATCTTCAAATATACTAAATTATACTATGCACGCATAGTATAATTTTTTTATTTAAAAAAAAGTGTCTAGAAGTCTAGACACTTAGAAGTAAAAGTTAAAATAAACTTAGGTGTACATTTTTTCGATGATGGAATTGTATTTTTCTTTAACCACCTTTCGTTTCAATTTCATGGTAGGGGTGAGGTGTCCTTCATCAATTGACCATTCTTCTGGGATGAGTTCAAATCTCTTTATTTGCTCCCAAGCACCAAACTTTTCGTTGTGTTCATCAATATCTTTTTGGATTGCTTCAAGTAGCGAAGTTTCCTTGCAAGCTTCTTGAAGGGAATTTGTATTAATTCCTTTATTGACTAACCATTGAGTAATGTATTCTATATTAGGCTGAATTAAAGCAGTAGGCATTTTTCTACTTTCTCCTACAACCATTATCTGTTCAATAAATAATGATTGTTTCATTTGATTCTCAATAACTTGTGGAGCAATATATTTTCCACCCGAGGTTTTGAACATTTCTTTTTTACGATCAGTAATTTTTAAGAATCCGTTGGCGTCAATTTCTCCTATATCACCTGTATGGAAAAAATCACCAGTCATTACTTCAGCTGTTTTTTCTTGCTCTTTATAATATCCCATCATCACATTAGGTCCTTTACAAAGTATTTCGCCATCTTCAGCTATCTTTACAGTTACACCATCTATAATTTGTCCTACGCTCCCAATTTTGAAAAAATTGTTTCGCATGTCATTAACAGAAATAACAGGTGAAGTTTCTGTAAGACCATATCCTTCTACTAGGGTCATTCCTGCTGCAGTAAAAATTCGAGCAAGTCGAGGTTGTAAAGCAGCACTTCCTGAGGCTATGAGTTCTAAATTACCTCCTAAAGCTTCTTGCCATTTTGATAGAATTAACTTTTTGGCAATTTTGAGTTTGAATTCATACCAAGCCCCATTTTGTCCATAGGGTTCGTATTGTAATCCTAAATCAACTGCCCAATAAAATAATTTTTGTTTGATTCCAGAAAGCTCTGCGCCTCTAGCGTAAATCTTATCATATACTTTTTCCAATAATCTTGGAACAGCNGTCATGACATTTGGTTTTATTTCACGTAAGTTNTCTGCGATTTTATCTAGGGATTCCGCAAAGTATACAGANACACTATTGTACATATANATATAGAGGATGACACGCTCAAAAATATGACATATAGGCAAAAAGCTTAATGCTGATGCTTCTCCAATNNTTAATGGAAGTCTTTTTGAGCTGGAGAGTACATTTGATACCACATTGTCATGGCTTAGCATTACTCCTTTGGGAGTTCCTGTTGTTCCAGAAGTGTAAATGATGGTAGCTAAGTCAGAAGGTAAAACAGCGTCCTTTCTTTTTTGAACCGCTTCATCCTGATCTGAGGAAGTGCCCATTTCCAATAATTCTTTCCAGTTGGAACATCCCTTGATCGTGTCAAAACTGTAGATTTTTTTTAAGGATTTGACTTTGTCTTTGATAGCGATTACTTTTTCATAAACCTCCTGATCTGATATAAAGCAATATTGGCTTTCCGAATGATTTAATATATACTCATAATCTTCTGATGAGATGGTTGGGTAAATGGGAACATTAACAGCACCTATAGCTAGTAAACCGGTATCGATTAAGTTCCATTCTGTTCGATTTGTGGAAGAGATCATGGCAATCTTATCTTGAGCGTTTATGCCAAGATTTAATAATGCACGACTAATTTGATGTGCTTGTTCACAAAATTGTTGGGTATTTAAAGATTCCCAAACCCCATTATATTTGGTTGTAAATGCTTTTTCGAGTGGGGCGTTTATATTTTGATATTCAATAAAATCAAAAAGTCTAGTTGGCGTCATGATATAGTTTTACTTGCAAAATAAGAAATATTTTGAAGCAATCCCATAAATTTATTGATCGGCAAGCCATTGGAAAGCATTTTCAAATGCCATGAGCCAAGGACTTGTTTTGTCATTTCTATTCTCAGGATAATAACCCCAATTCCATGGAAATGTAGAGCGTTCCAAATGCGGCATCATTACTAAATGTCTTCCATCATTTGAACACAACATTGCAGCATTATAGTCAGAACCATTTGGATTTGCAGGATACCCATCAAAATGATAAGTTGCTGGGATTTGATAATTCTTTTCTTCTTTTGGAAAATGAAATTTACCTTCCCCGTGAGCTGCCCAAATCCCTAATCTACTTCCTTCAAGTCCATTAAGCATTATTGATGTAGAGGGCTTAATGTCTACTGCTGTAAAGTGACATTCAAATTTACCAGATGCGTTGTGAAGCAATTTTGGTTGTTCTTCATGTTCAGGAGTAAGTAAGCCAAGGCTTACAAAAAGCTGACATCCATTACATACACCAAGGGACAAGGTATCTTTCCTTGCAAAAAATGTATCTAGACTTTTCTTCGCTTTTTCATTGTATAAAAAAGATCCCGCCCAACCTTTAGCAGAGCCTAAAACATCTGAGTTTGAAAAACCTCCTACTGCAGCAATAAAATGAATATCTTCAAGTGTTTCTCTTCCGCTTATTAAATCGGTCATGTGTACGTCAATCACTTCAAAGCCCGCAAGGTGGAGTGCATAGGCCATTTCACGTTCAGAGTTACTCCCTTGTTCTCTGATGACGGCAGCTTTTATTTTTTTATTGGTAGAAGTGTTGATTGGAAACCCACTAAAGTTTTTAGGAAAACGATAGTCTAACGCTTGATTTTTATAGTTTTTGAATCGTTCCTGTGACAAGCCATTTGATGTTTGATGTTCATCTAATGCAGCAGATGTAGAATACCATACATCTCTTAATTTATTGACATCAAAAGTATGTTGTTCATCAAGATGGTTTAAGCTTAGGGTTTGACTATTCGTTGAAGATCCTATTTTAACACAATTAATTCCTTCTGCAGCTAATACTTTATCTAATTCATTGTTTGATTGTAGAACAATTCCTGAGTTTTCACTAAACAATAAGCTAATTAGATCCTTTGCTTTAATTTTTGAAACATTAAGCTCCATTCCAGCCCATGAAGTAGGAAAACACATCTCAAGTAAAGTGGTGATTAATCCACCTGAGGATATATCGTGTCCAGCACTTATTTGATTATCAAGAATGAGCTTTTGAATGGTGTTGAAAANCTTNTTAAAGTAGCCNGGGTTTGNTATTGTAGAAGTTTCGTTTCCAATTTTATTTTTAATTTGGGCTAGGGCAGAACCTCCGAGAGATAAAGCTGACTGAGACAAATCAATATAAAAAAGATCACCTCCATCTTTTTTAAGATCAGGTGTCACAACTTTTGTGATGTCTGAACAAGCAGCCCCTGCCGAAATAATAACCGTACCTGGTGCTGTTACTTTACCATGATCGTATTCTTGTTTCATGGATAAGGAATCTTTTCCTGTAGGAATGTTGATGCCTAGTTCAATAGCAAAATTAGAACAGGACTCAACAGCATCGTAAAGACGAGCATCTTCACCGGGATTATTGCAGGCCCACATCCAATTGGCAGACAAACTAACCGACTTTAATCCTACGGATAGAGGCGCCCAAATAATATTTGTTAAACTTTCTGCTATAGCCAATACGCTTCCTTTTCCAGGATCAATTAAAGCCGCTACAGGTGCGTGACCTATAGAGGTGGCGATTCCTTTTTTTCCTTTGTAATCCAAGGCAACTACGCCACAGTTACTTAGGGGTAATTGAAGTTCGCCTACTGTTTGCTGTTGTGCTACTCGACCACTAACACAGCGATCTACCTTGTTGGTGAGCCAGTCTTTACAGGCTACAGCTTCAAGTTGAAGTACTTTTTCTAAGTATTCATGAAGATTATTTGTATTGTAAGTTGCTTCATCAAAGTTCACTTTTTGATGAGTGTCTTTCATTATTGTTTTGGGTGCACTTCCAAACAATGCATCCAAATGAAGATCGATTGGTTTTGTGTCATTTTTTTTATCTACGAAGATGAACAAATGATCTTCAGTAACTTTACCCACCACATACATTGGGGCACGTTCTCTGGCAGCAATACGTTCTAGCAGGGCTTGGTCCTTAGGATTGATTATGAGTCCCATTCTTTCTTGAGATTCATTTCCAACAATTTCTTTGGAAGAAAGGGTAGGATCCCCTAACGGAAGTTGATTAATATAAATGGTTCCTCCAGTTTCTTCAACCAATTCTGATAAGCAATTTAAATGTCCTCCTGCACCGTGATCATGAATGGAAACAATAGGGTTTTTTCCAGTTTCCACTAGTGCGCGTATTGTATTTGCTACTCGTTTTTGCATTTCTGGATTGGAACGTTGTACTGCATTTAATTCTATAGCATTATCAAACGCTCCTGTGTTTACGGAGGAAACGGCAGCACCACCCATTCCAATACGATAATTGTCTCCTCCTAAAATTACGATTAGATCTCCTTCTGAGGGTTTAGCTTTAAGGGCTTGGTTAGCAACTCCCATTCCAACACCTCCGGCCAACATGATCACTTTGTCATATCCCCATTGTTGTTGTTGTTCTTGATGTTCAAAAGTCAAAACAGAGCCTGCAATCAAGGGCTGTCCAAATTTATTTCCAAAATCAGAAGCTCCGTTGGAAGCTTTGATTAAAATGTCTAAAGGGGTTTGGTAGCGCCATGGGCGGTCAGGAAATGCTTTTTCCCACGATCTGTCTTGTCTTACTCGGGAGTAAGGGGTCATATACACTGCAGTCCCTGCTAGTGGAATAGAACCTTTACCTCCTGCCAATCGATCTCGAATTTCCCCTCCAGATCCAGTAGCAGCACCATTAAATGGCTCTACTGTGGTTGGGAAGTTATGCGTTTCTGCCTTTAGTGAAATGATACTTTCTACTTCTTTAGTGTCATAGCTACTTGGGACATCTGGCTGACTTGGAGCAAATTGTTCAATAGGATCACCTCCAATAAACGCTACATTGTCTTTGTAAGCAGAAACAATACTATTAGGATGGGCCTTGGATGTGTTCTTGATCAGTTTGAATAAACTTTCTTCTTTCTCTTCCCCGTCAATGATGAAAGTCCCGTTAAATATTTTGTGTCGACAGTGTTCTGAATTTACTTGTGAAAAACCGAAAACCTCAGAGTCTGTCAAAGGTCGGTTTAGGGATTTTGAAAGCGATTTTAAATAGTCTACTTCTTCAGTATTTAGCGATAATCCTTCTTTGTCGTTGTAAGCTGCAATGTCTTGAATCTCTTTAATGTGTTCAGGAGCTAGATTGATTTCAAAAAGTAGAGGACTTAAATTCTCATATTTTTCAAAAAGCATCGGATCAAATTCAGCTGTCTTTTCCACTGCATGGTATTGTTCTATCCTTATGATTCCTTTGATTCCCATGTTTTGGGTAATTTCTACCGCATTGGTACTCCAAGGGGTAACCATACTTGCTCGAGGTCCAATAAAAAAACCTAAAATATTATCTTGTTTTACCCATGGGGCATCTAAAAGCCAAGATAATTTTTTGATGGCAGGAGTGTCAAGAGGGGTGTTGGTCTGAAGCGCAATTATAGTTGTATCAGCGGCGCCAAAAAACAAAATCATAAGCGTTAAATTGTGGTGTAAAAATAATCTATTNTACCCCTTTANGAGGAAACAATTTGAGCTGTTTTTATCTTATTTATTCACAGTTTATTCAGCATTTANTTCTGCTATAAAGAATCCATCAAAACCCGTTTGGTGGGCTAGAAGTGTTTCCTCTCTTTTTAAGGTGAAGCGTTTTCCAGCTTCGCTATTCAAAAAGNCTTGAATTTGTTCACTATTTTCAGAGGGAAAAATAGAGCAAGTTGCATAAATCAGTTTGCCTCCCTTTTTAACTAAGGCAGCATTTTTTTGAANAATTNGGAANTGAAGNGATTGTAACTCCTTCATTNTCTCTGGATTAATATGCCATTTTGCCGCTGGATTTCTTCTTAAGATGCCAAGACCACTGCAAGGGGCATCGATTAAAACAATATCTGCTTTTTCTTTCTTTGATATAAAAAAGCTTGTATCATTTGCATCATGAGTTTCAATGATATTGATTCTATTTCGATGCACTCGTTTCATCAATTGGTCCAATTTACTATTGGAGGTGTCCAATGCGATAATATTTCCTCTATTTTCCATTAATGCAGCCATGTGGAGAGATTTTCCACCAGCACCAGCACAAGCATCGATTACTTTCATTCCAGGCTTAGGATCTGCCCAATAAGATATCTGTTGTGAATTTGCATCTTGAATTTCAAAGAGTCCTTTTTCAAAGGGATTTAGATGTGTGAGTTTATAATGTTTCTCAAGGATTAAAGCATCGGGATAAGATGCATTGATTTCAGAATTAATATTGAATCTATCTTCTAATAGTTTTTTAAGTCTCTCTTGTGTCGTTTTTAGTCTGTTGATTCGCAATACAAGTTTAGCTTCCTAATTTTGTTGGCTCAATTCTTTTTCCCAGACTTTTTCTCCAAAAGCTTCAAGACCTAATTCATCTAACCATTGGGGTATGGAATGTCTAACTGTTCTTTTTGTGTTTTTTTTATCCAAAGGGAGTGTTTTTTTAAGCTCTTTTGGGTCTCCCAACTCTTCCCATTCTGGAAGCATATAGTCGTTTAATAAAAGCCAAACTCCAAGAAGTTTCCAATTGAAATGGGTTGTTTTTTCGTCAAAATTACCAAGATGGGCGTAGGTTGTTTTCCATCGCACACAATCCAAAAGTATTTGTCCAAGCAGACGTCGATCTCTTGATCCCCATTTGCGATTAAGTTTTAAAAGTCTGGAGAGTTCAATTCTTAGGGGAACTTTTGCAATAAAAATATTCTGGAGTCCCTCTACGATTCCCAATGCTAAGTTTCTGTGAAGTTTCATTGGGTCAAAGGTATTCTTTTATCGCTTCTTATCTTCTTCCTTCTTCTTCTTATTCTTTCGTTCTCTAATTCGTTTAAGCATTTCTCTATCAAAAAGTTGTTCTTGATAAAGGATATTAAGTACTTCTTTTGCGTTTATTTTTTCAAGTAATTTTTGGTTACGTTCATTCCGCAAGCTAATCCCTAACTTTTCAAGTACTTGATAATCATTGATATAGGAGGAAGCGCTTTGTGCATTCATAGTGTCAAAGGATTCCTGAATTTTCTTTTTAATTTGACGTTCTTTAATCCAAACTGAGGAGTGGTATTTGTCTTCAAAACTTCCAAAGACACATTGAAAATGTTCTACTTCTCCTTTACTCATTTCGGTATTATCAAGAATGAAGTTTAACTTCATCTCTTTAAAAGCTTTGTGCTTAGGACTTGTTTCTTGAGCAAGAAGATTTGTTGACAGGATATTTGATACAAATAACAACAACAGAAAAGCAGTTAATTTTTTCATCATTATTTAAGGTTTGGTAAGCAAGTTTTCAAAATCAGTTTCAATTTCATTGTCCTCTATCATTGATAAAATTTCATAACTGTCCATGTTTTCAAGATAATAATTTTCTACAAAATCGTTTAAAGCTTGTTCTTTAATAGTCGGTTGAGGATTTTCTTTAGATGTTAAGGTTAGCATTAATAGCATGATAGCAGCTATACTTGTAAAAGCCAAAATTAATTTACGAGGAGCATTCAAACTTGGTTTTGTATTCTTCTCTACTAGTACTTTCTCTAATGTTTTAAAGTACCCTTTAGGAGTTTTGAAACCAGGGTTTTTTGAGCTGGTTTTCTGAGAGTTTAGAAGAGTGTTTTCCAATTCTTCAAAATAATTATCAGGAATGTTAAACGGGTTTTTTGTGTTAAAATCAGTCATTCAATTTGGTTTTTATTTTCTGAACAGCATGGTGATAGGAAGCTTTAAGTGCTCCTTCACTAGTACCAAGAATTTCAGAAATGGTTTGATAGGACATTCCGTCAAAATATTTCATATTAAAGACGATGCGCTGCTTTTCAGGTAACTTTGCAACAAGTTTTTGCAAAATCAATGCAGCTTCATCTCCGTCAAAAAAGCTATCAGCCTCAAGTCCTGCTGCTTTGGATTCAATCCATTCTTGGTTTTGAAGTCCCATTTTAGAACTTTTGCTATTAATTAAATTGATGGATTCATTTGTGGCAATTCTGTACATCCAAGTAAAGAGAGAGCTGTCTCCTTTGAATTTATCAATATTCAGATGTATTTTGATAAAGGTGTTTTGTATCACATCATTTGCATCTTCATGATCTAATACAATTTTCCGTANGTGCCAATACANNCGTTCCTTGTACTCTTGAACTAGCGTTTTAAATGCTTTTTCTTTNGTTTCAGGTTCTTNCAAGGAGCTCAAAAAAAGAGACTGTTGTNTTTCCACTTAACTTGGTTATNATTTTTAGACAATACCGATCATTGATAGTTTAATCCATTTTTTGAATATGAACCCAGTTTTTGTATTNTTTGTTNNAAGTTAGTAATTCTTGATGATTNCCTGAAGCTATAATTTTCCCTTTTTCAAGAACTAAAATGATATCTGCTTTTTGAATGGTAGATAATCTGTGTGCAATTACCAACGAAGTCCTGTTCTGCATCAATTTCTCTAGAGCAATTTGTACTTGCTGTTCTGCTTCTGTGTCTAGTGCTGAGGTAGCTTCGTCTAAAATCAGGAGAGCAGGATCTTTTAAAAGCGCCCTTGCTATGGTAAGACGTTGTTTTTGACCCCCAGACAATTTATTTCCAGAATCTCCAATGATTGTTTGATAGTTTTCCGGCAGGGTCATTATAAAATCATGAGCATTGGCTGCTTTGGCTGCCTTAATTATTTCGTTTTCCTTTGCCTGTGGGTTCCCTAATTTCAAATTATTATACACAGTGTCATTGAATAAAATCGACTCTTGTGTAACCATTCCAATTTGTTGGTAAAGACTCTTTTTTTCTATTTGTTCAATAGAGAGTCCGTCAATGGTAAGTGAGCCACTGTTTATGTTATAAAAACGATTTAACAAATAAGTTAGTGTTGTTTTTCCACTCCCAGAGGGTCCAACCAAGGCAACCATTTGGCCTTTTTTAATCTCAAAGGATATTTCATTTAATACCTTGGTTTCTTCATAGCTAAAGGAAACCTTATCAAATACAATTTTCTGTTCAAATGAATGAAGAGGTTTTGCCTCTTTTACGTCTTTAAGTTCGTCTTTTGCATCAAGAATTTCAAGAATTCTATCTGCAGCAGCATTTCCTTTTTGAATACTATAGCTTGCTTTGCTTATTGATTTTGCTGGGGTTAGGATATTATAAGCCAGCCCCATATATACAATGAAAGAGGTCCCTGTGATGCTTCCATCGAGTAAAACCATTTTTCCTCCAAACCATAATAAGACTCCAATAGCTGTAATACCTAAAAACTCACTGGTAGGCCCAGCAAGGCTTGCACGGTGTAAAAGTTGATTAGAAAAGCGGTAAAAACGTTGAGTAGCACTAAAAAAGCGATTTCTAAAATGATCTCCAGCAGAAAAAGTTTTTATGATCTTTTGTCCGTTTACGGTTTCGTCTATAATTGAAAGAAAATCCCCTTGTTCTTCTTGAATTCTTGCAGACTGTTTTTTCAAACGTTTACCAATCCCAGATATAATGATTCCGGAGATGGGTATGAATAGAAGCACAAAGAGTGTGAGTTTAAAACTAAAAAGCAACATGGCTCCTAATGAAAAAAGTATGGTTAAGGGCTCTCTTACAATAAGTTCTAAAATTGATAAAAAAGACTGTTGAACTTCTGTGACATCACTTGTCATTTTAGCCATTAAATCTCCTTTTCTTTTTTCATTGAAAAAGGAAATGGGTAGTGTGATAATCTTGCTGTAGAGGGCATTTCGTAGGTCTTTAAGGATCCCATTTCTTAGATAGGTAATGAAATATAAGGCCAAATAATTGCTGATATTTTTTAGAAAAAACAAGCCTAAAACTAAACTAATAACAAAAACTAAAGTGCCTTCAACATCTTGGTCTAGTTTTGAAGAAATATAATAGTTAAGACTATCCTTTACATAGTTTTGAATACTGAAAACACCCTTCCATTGAGCTGGTGTAAATTGTTTCTGTGTTGTTTCAAATAACACATTAAGCATTGGAATTAACGAAATAAATGAGAGCGCACTAAAAAGAGCATATAAAGCATTGAATAAAATATTCAAGAAGGCATATCCTTTATAGGGTTTCCCAAAATGTAATATTTCTCTGAATGGTGACATTAAAACGCTTTAAATGAATTTTCAAAACGATCTAATCGTTTTTCTAAAGCGATTTCTTGTTCTTCCCAAGTTTTTTGAGAATTGAATTCTTGGTTTACACTAAAATAATATTTTATTTTAGGCTCAGTTCCACTGGGTCGCAAAGCAATTTGAGTTCCG
>PAOB01000002.1 GCA_002708445.1 Candidatus Arcticimaribacter sp. | reverse complement strand
GCGCAAATAGTTTATCGGGAACGTTTGATCGAGCAACCTCTTTCAATAATGGAGGTGTATCTTTAAATTGTTGGGACACTTCAAACATAACTAATTTCGTTAATACGTTCTGGGGTGCCACAAGTTTTAATCAAGATATTGGCAATTGGAATACGAGTAATGCGGGAACAGGTTCAGGAGCCGAGGCTGGTCGTTTGGCCATGTCTCGAATGTTCACTGCTGCCTCAAGCTTTAATCAAGACATTTCAAATTGGTGTGTTCAGAATATAGGCTCAGTAGAACCAGTTAGCTTTAATGCCGGGGCTGCATTTCAATCTAATGCAGCATTCCAGCCTTCCTGGGGTACCGTATGTTCAGGGTCAGGGAATTCGGTCGTAATGACTTTTAATGATGTAACAAAAACATTTGGAGATCCAAATTTTACTGTAACAGCCACGTCTAATCAGCCAGCAATCCCAATCATCTACTCGATTGCTGACACAAGTATTGCAACAATAAATGCATCTAGTGGTCAAATCACCATTTTAAAATCTGGGACTACAATTGTTACAGCAAGTCAAAATGGTGAATGTATTTCAGGTAGCTCAAATATGACGCTAACTATTAACCAACAAAGCGTGAATATTGATGCAAATGATATTGTTTTGACTTATGGTGATCCAGCTTTCACCTTAACCGCCTCTTCATCCGTTACAGACAGAAGCTTTACTTTTACTATTGGTGATGGGACAATTGGTTCAGTAAGTGGAAATGTATTAAACATTTTAAAAGCGGGGACAACAAATATAACAGTAAGTCAAGCCTCTAATGATTTTTATTCCCCAGCATCCAAAGTGATTAATCTAACTGTAAACAAGGCAACACCAACCATAGAGTTTCCAGAAATTATTAAAAACTATGGAGACTCAGATTTCACTCCAACTGTTACAACTAACAGTAACGGTAATAAAACATTTAGTGTTTCAGATACTTCAGTAGCTAATTCTTTGGGAAGCACATTATCTATAGTTGGTATTGGTCAGACAAGTGTGACTGTTAATATAGATGAAGCTGATAATTATTTTAGTATTACAGGAAGTACAACAATGACCGTAAATAAGGCAGTTCCTACTATAATTTTTAATGACATAATAAAAACTTTTGGAGATCCTGATTTTGATATTGCCGCAACTTCAAATAGCAGCGGCGCAATGAGCTTTTCTGTTGCAGATCCTTCAATCGCAACAATTAGTAGTAATACCATAACAATTGTTGGAGCTGGAACAACTTTAGTGACAGTAAATCAAAGTGAAACATCTTTATTTNCTNCAGNATCANCAACTATGACNCTNATAGTTAATAAGGCTNCCTTTGATATTTCATGGTANGAGTCAAGTCTTAAAAAAGTGTTTTCAATGGGTNAGTTTGAATTAAAAGAGCCAANCTATCCATCTGATTATGATGGTGTAATAAGGTATACGTCATCAAGCANATCAATAGCAAANTTTACAGGTAAGANTTTAAATTTTAATAAGATTGGAAGAATACTTNTNAAAGCNAGNTTTGAGGGATCTNATAATTATCAAGATGCATTTATTCAAGTAGTATTTGACATATTAAAAGATAATCAGGCAATAATCCCCTCAGAACTTCCCAGTNAAACNCCACTTAAAGATTTTACATCTATACCCATATCTGCATCATCNACTTCAGGTGCACCAGTTTATATNNAAGTTGCACCAGGTTCAGCAGCTANCATCTCGGGNACATTAGGGAATTATGAGTTAATTACAAATAGTCAAACTGGAATAGTTTCAATAACATACTTCACAGTAGAAAATGATCANCCAAANCATTACCCTGCCACATTNNNTTTTTCNTTAGANGTAGTNAAACTAAATCAGAANATAACTTTTAATCCTGAACCACCCTTGGAGATNCCTTACTCTGAAAATCTTACGATTCCAATCAATGCATTTTCCGACTCTAATCTNAATGTTAGNGTTGAAAAACAAGATATGGGTAATAGTAGTNTAGAAAACGATGTGCTTTCTTTTAGCGAGCTGGGACAGGTTTATATTACTGCTAAACAAGAAGGAGACCAGTTTTACAATGCAACACAAGCAAATAGGGTAATAACAGTAATTCCTGGTTTAACAGAGCTTTCTGATTTTTCTATTCCTGAAAAAATTGTTGATGAGGATGATTTTGAAATTACACCTCCACTATCTTCAAGAGATGGAGAAATCATATATACAAGTGATAATCCACAAGTTGCTGTTGTGTCAGGAACTACAATAATAATAATGGGAGTAGGTACCTGTAATATTTCAGCCTATATAGAAAGCACAAGTTTATACAATTCAGCAACAGTAATCACTGAATTTATTGTTAATTTCAGAGATACTGATCAGGACAATGTACCAGATGATATTGATAATTGTCCCAATGTTGCTAATACCAGCCAATTAGATGATGATATGGATGGAATTGGAAACATTTGTGATCCTGATTCAGATGGGGATGGTATAAATGATGATTTTATTAATGTTTCACAACTTATTACTCCAGATACCTCTGGGTCTGAATCAACATGGAAAATTATAAATATAGATAAATTTCCTACCTCAAGAGTTTCTGTATATAACAGAAATGGTCAATTAGTTTTTCGTAAAAAAGCTTATCAGAATGATTGGAATGGTTCATATCAGGAAACAGGAAAGTTGTTACCTGCAGGGCCCTATTATTTTATTGTGGAGATTCCTGAAATAAGTGAATTGAAAAAAGGGTGGCTTTACCTTAATTACTAGTGTTGTTTAGCATGAATAAAAAAGTTAAAATTATGGATTTAAGTTTACCTTCTTTTTTTGAACTCAAATCTTATATAATAATTTTACTTTTATTAATTACTACAAATTCATTTTCTCAATACAATGAAAATAAATGGATTATTTCTGCTAGTTTCGATGCTGTCGACTTATTTCCTACAGGTGCAAAAATAGACGCCCCATACTACCCTCAGGGTGAAATTTTTGAGGATTTATTCAACGTATCTGACCATTGGAATTTTGGTGGACCATCAATTTCAATTTCAAAATTGATATATAAGGGCTTATACTTTGGCGCTGAAATGTCTCTTAATAAAATAAAAAAAATTGAAGGACAAGATAATGTTGATTATCCTTATTATGCAGGACGAGTATTTCTCAAAAAAACTTTCTATTCTACAAAAAAAATAAGACCGTTTATTAAATTCGGTTATGGTGTTTCTGGAATTGATAGAGGTTTATTTGGGGATACAATTCCATTTAGTCAGTATTTTTCTAAAACCCTATCACCTGGAATAGGAGTTCAGTTCAGAATCACAGATCACTTTGGGTTTGAAATTTCTTCTTCTTTTAACAAAGCGATTGACATAAACGGAATAACACATTTAAGACATAAGGCATCCATATATCTTGGCATTGGAGATAGAGATAAAGATGGTGATGGAATAATTAATAGAAAAGATAAGTGTCCTAAAACCCCTGGACTACCAGAATTTAATGGTTGTCCAGATAGTGATAGTGACGGGATTCCTGACCTTGAGGATAAATGTCCAAATGAACCTGGAGAGAAATTAAATGAAGGTTGTCCTGAAAAAGACGAGGTATTAAATGAAAATAAAATAATACCAAACAAAAATAAAGAAATACAACTAGAAGTAGTTAGCCCAACTTTTTCTGTGAACTCTTCAAACACAAAAGAAAAGTCTGATAATCAAGTTAGCGAAGATGTTTTAGGTATTTCTTCCTCAATTACTGATAAAATTAATGAAAATAGAATTATATATTTCCCTGCTGTAAGCACAAAAATATTGGGTAAAAAAAATCTTGTAAAATTAAAAAGTATAATTAATTTGCTTTCAAAAGAACAAGATTTAAGAGTCTTATTGCAAGGTCACTCCTCAGATGATGGAGATTCTTTTTTAAATCTAAATTTATCAAGAGATAGAGCAAATAGTATTAAGCGAACACTTATTAACTCAGGAATAGATCCAGATAGAATTGAAATCAAAGCATTAGGCGAGGAAGAACCAATTTTTGACAATAAATCTTTTAATGGTAGAGGGTTTAACAGATGTGTTTTAATTACTATTTTCTGATTGATATATAGTATTCCGGAGGCAATAAAAAACTATCACTAAATATACAACAGATAGCTAAGATTTTCCCCTCAAAAAAGAGATTGAGTTTCCTAAGGTTTCCTTTAAATCTTTATGGATACTATATATTAGAGCTTTTGAAAACCGCATAAAGTTTCCTCTAGAAATCATTCGCTGATGTGATCAAGACCTGGTTCCATAAAAATGAAAACATGACCTTTGATTGTTCCATTGCTCATCGAAAGTATTTTCGCTATGGAAAAAACCTCATCGGAGCAACTCATGGCGATGGAGCAAAACAAAATGATCTCCCTTTGTTAATGGCTGAAGAGGCACCTGGTGAATGGGCAATTACAACACATCGCCACATTTACACTCATCATGTGCACCACAAAACATCCAAAGACATCGGAAAGGTCAACATTGAATCTCTGAGATCAGCTTCTGGAACAGATTCCTGGCATGATCGGAATGGCTATCGATCCATAAAAGCAATTGAGGGATTTTTGCATGATCCAGAACATGGTCAAATCGCTCGGATCAGTCACATCTTTTAAGGCTAAAAAAGACCGAACAACCCAGCACACAACCCAGCAAAAAAACAAAACCCCGAAAAGACAAGCCTATCGGGGTGTAATAGTGGAGTCGGAGGGAATCGAACCCTCGTCCAAACAAGTAATTGAAGAGCTTTCTACATGTTTAGTTTTCAATTAATTTTCGAAAACACACTGACTGAAAACTGCCCATGTATTCCTTAGTTCTTTTATTGAAAAATTTGACCAGAACCTTCAAATTTCGATGTTGACCTTTCTGGTGCCTCTGGTTTGAACGCCGTCAACAAGGGCTTTCAAGAGACATCCGGCTTCCTAACCTGGTTAGGACTTGGCAGTGACTTACTGTAATTCAGTCGCTTATGCAGCTAGAGCGTAGTTATCTTCGCCTATTAAAGGTTGAATCTAAGTTTTACGAGCATTGACTCATTGCTCGACATGCTTACTGTTCGATTGATCTCGCTGTCAAAACCAGTCGACCCCATTATTTCAAAGAAATTTCTAGTCAAAACTAGAGTGCAAAAATAAAATTTTTATTTAAAATTGATTGATTGTTTTTCGAATCTCTGTTAAGCGCCCCAACATTCCTTCCAATAAATCCAAAGAAAGCATATTAGCACCATCACTCTTTGCTTTTGAAGGGTTTGGATGGGTTTCGATAAACAAACCGTCCATGTGGTTTACAATACCTGCTCGTGCAATTGTTTCAATCAATTCTGGTCTTCCTCCAGTAACTCCCGATGCCTGATTGGGCTGTTGTAGTGAATGGGTAACATCTAAAACCGTAGGCGCAATTGACCGCATAACAGGAACACCACTAAAGTCTACAATCAGATCCGTGTATCCAAACTGAGTGCCTCTATCGGTTATCCAAGCCGAATCATTTCCACTGTCTTTTACTTTTTGCACAGCAAATTGCATGCTTTCTGGACTCATAAACTGCCCTTTTTTTAGATTTACTACTTTCCCAGTTTTTGCAGCAGCAACAACCAAGTCGGTTTGTCGAACCAAAAAAGCAGGAATTTGTAAAACATCAACACAAGATGCAGCTTTTGAGGCATCTGAAGCTTCATGAATATCTGTAACGGTTGGAATATTGAATTTTTGACCAATTTTCTGGAGAATTTCGAGGGCAGAATCGTCACCAATTCCAGTAAAACTATCAATCCGACTTCTATTAGCCTTTTTAAAACTTCCTTTAAAAACAAATGGAATCTTCAATTTGTCTGTAATTGTGAGAACTTTTTCGGCAATTTCAAAAGCCATTTCCTCGCCTTCAATAGCGCAAGGTCCTGCTAATAAAAAGAATTGATCAATTTTGGGGTGATTGATATTAGGGAGTTTTGAAAAGTCCATATAAAGTTTTTTCCAAAAGTATAATTTTTAGTCGACATCCCCTTGCATTCAAAACATTAAACTTTTAACTAAAAGCTGAATTTATAAGGTTATATTTGCGCGATTAAAAAAATTAAGACCTATGTCCAAAATTAAAAATATTGCAATTATTGCCCATGTTGACCATGGTAAAACAACCTTGGTAGACAAGATTATGCATCATTGTGAGCTTTTCAGAACAAATCAAAATACAGGGGATTTAATTCTGGACAATAATGATTTGGAGCGAGAACGAGGCATTACGATTCTCTCAAAAAACATTTCGGTAACCTACAAAGACACAAAAATTAACATCATCGACACTCCAGGTCACGCCGATTTTGGTGGAGAAGTTGAACGCGTTCTCAATATGGCCGATGGAGTTTTACTCCTCGTTGATGCTTTTGAAGGTCCAATGCCACAAACGCGCTTTGTTCTTCAAAAAGCAATTGATTTGAAGTTAAAGCCCATCGTTGTTGTCAACAAAGTAGATAAAGAAAATTGCACCCCCGAAGAAGTACACGAATCTGTTTTTGATTTGATGTTCGAATTGGGTGCAGAGGAATGGCAGTTAGATTTTCCAACAGTTTACGGTTCTGCAAAGAACAATTGGATGAGCGATGATTGGAAGAAACAAACAGACAACGTTGAACCTCTTTTGGATATGGTACTGGAACATGTTCCAAGTCCCAAGGTAGAGGAGGGCTCCCCCCAGATGTTGATTACCTCTTTGGACTTTTCTTCTTACACAGGAAGAATAGCAATTGGTCGTTTACAAAGAGGAACCCTAAAATCCAACATGCAGGTTAGTCTTGTTAACAGAGAAGGGGGGATATCCAAAGCGAAAATCAAGGAATTGAACTTATTTGATGGCTTGGGAAGAAAAATTGTAGACGAAGTTAAAGCTGGAGATATTTGCGCAATTATCGGTTTAGAAGATTTTGAGATTGGTGATACCGTTGCTGATGCTCAAGATCCCGAAGCACTACCAACTATTGCTATTGATGAACCTACAATGAGCATGCTTTTTACGATCAACGATTCACCTTTCTTTGGAAAGGATGGAAAATTTGTAACCTCAAGACACATCAAGGGTCGTTTAGAAAAAGAATTGGAACGAAATTTAGCAATGCGTTTAGAGGAAACCAACTCTGCTGACAAATTCATCGTTTTCGGTCGTGGAGTTCTTCATTTATCAGTCTTGATCGAAACGATGAGGAGAGAGGGATACGAACTTCAAATCGGTCAACCCCAAGTAATAATTAAAGAGATTGACGGTGAAAAACATGAGCCAATTGAAGAGTTGACCATTGATTTACCAGAGCATGTGTCGGGTAAAGCAATCGAAATGGTAACGCTCAGAAAAGGGGAGATGTTGAGCATGCAACCAAAAGGAGAAAGAATGGTCTGTGAGTTTTTGATGCCTTCCAGAGGAATTATTGGCTTGCGAAACCAACTGCTTACTGCCACTGCTGGTGAAGCCATAATGAATCATAGATTTAAAGAATTTCAACCCTATCGTGGAGAAATTCCGGGGCGAAATAGCGGCTCACTTATTTCTATGGAAAAAGGAAATGCAATCCCGTATTCGCTTGATAAACTTCAGGAGCGCGGAAAATTCTTTGTAGCACCGAACGAAGACATTTACACAGGTCAAGTGATAGGTGAAAATTCTAGAGCCGATGATATGGTAGTCAACGTTACCAAAACCAAAAAACTATCCAATGTTCGTTCATCAGGGAATGACGATAAAGTTCGTTTAGCTCCCCCAATAAAATTTTCATTGGAAGAAGCTTTAGAATACATTCAAGCAGACGAGTATGTTGAGGTTACTCCAAAGCATTTGCGTCTGCGAAAAGTTTATCTCGATGAAAATGAGCGTAAACGAATGTCAGGAAAATAGAACAATCCTTTTAAAATTATCTGAACAAACCTAATGATCTTCATTAGGTTTTATTTTTGAACCACTTCATAAATTTTTCCTTCATCACAACGAAAAATTTTCCCAGGAAATTTAACGATCATATTGTAGTCGTGTGTGGCCATTATGATGGTCATTCCTTTTTGATGTAAACCTCTAAAGACTTCCATGATTTCAAGACTTGTTTGAGGGTCGAGATTTCCAGTGGGTTCGTCCGCAATAATGAGTTCGGGAGAGTTTAGTAAAGCTCGTGCTATGGCAACTCTTTGTTGCTCTCCACCAGATAATTCAAAAACATATTTATGAGAAATCCCGTCAACACCTAGCGATGCAAGAACTTCTTCAATTCGATTTTTTATTTTTATTTTGTCTTTCCAGCCAGTAGCCTTGAGAACAAAACTTAGATTTTCAAAAATAGATCGATCATTGAGCAGTTTGAAATCTTGAAAAACGACCCCCAGTTTTCGTCTCAAAAAAGGAATTTGTTTTTGTTTGATTTTACCAAGGTCAAAATCTGAAACACGTGCTGTTCCATTGGACAGCGGAAGATCGGCATAAAGAGTTTTGATTAAGCTACTTTTTCCAGTACCAGTTTTTCCAATTAAAAAAACAAACTCACCAGATTCAACCTCAATGTTTACATCACTCAAGATGGTTTGTTTGTTTTGGTTGATGGTAACATTTTTAAACTGAACTAAGGGAATATTCATAGGAGTTTGTGATTGATCAATTTTTGTTGTGTATTAAAATTATTCTGTTAAGTCTTGTAAAAATAGGAACAAAAAGTTTTAACAGAAATTTTTTTCATAATTTATACGTTTAAAAAGGTTATAACGTTTTAAAAAGATGAACTTAAAGTTAATTTTGTTCCAAATGAAGCAAACCCAAGAAAATAAAATCACAATTTTAACTTTAGTTTTTTTGGCAACCTCATTTTTACCCCTTTGGTCTCAACTGGGTTTAAACAAAGTACCATCCTCAGAATCCTCATATTATTATGCCTCGGATAATTTTGCTCAAGCAAATCAATATTTCAATCTAGTAGATTTTTATCCCAGTCTAAGACCCCAAACTACAGCAGCTGATTTTTACAAAATTTCAACAGATTTAAGATTGAATCGACCGGGTTCCGAAAAAAAATTATCTGCTTTTATGATCGATAACCCAACAAGTTATCTGACAGAAACAGCTTATTATGATTTGGCTTCCTATTACTTTTTGAATGGTAAATACACTTATGCACTCAAATGGTTCAGCAAAATCAAAGACACCGATGTCGCCTCTACCAAAAGAAATGAATATTATTTCAATAAAGCATATACGCTTTTTACAATCAAAAGATTTAAGGAAGCAGAGCAATTATTTCAAAAAATCGAAAATGTGCCCAAGTATCAATACGACGTAAGTTACTACCTAGGATACATTGCTTATCAGCTTGATGATTATGATGCAGCCATTGAAAATTTCAATAAAGTTACAACCCAAAAAGGAGATACCACGGTGGGTTATTTTCAAGCCGATATGAATTTTAATCTTGGTCGTTTTGAAAAAGCAATTGCTTTGGCAAGGAAAAGTTTGATTAACGCAAACGAAAATCAAACTTCTGAGCTCTCAAAGATTATTGGCGAAAGTTATTTTAATTTAGAAGATTATCGGTCTGCACTGCCTTATTTGGAGGTTTACAAAGGTAAAAAGGGGAGATGGTCCAATACTGATTTTTATCAATTGGGCTACACCTATTACCGATTGGGTGATTATGAGAAAGCCATCATGCAATTCAACAAAATCATTTCTGGTGATGATGCGGTAACTCAAAATGCATATTATCATTTAGCAGATTGCTACCTCAAAACCGATAAAAAAACGGAGGCACTCAACGCTTTTAAAAGTGCATCCTCATTTAAGTTTGATTTGGTAATAAAAGAAGATGCTTTTTTGAATTATGCTCGACTGAGTTATGAAATCGGAAATGCATACGAAAACACCTCTTTGGTATTATCATCATTTTTAGATCAATATCCCAAAAATAAGGCAGTTACCGAAATTGAGAAATTATTGATTGATTCTTATGTAAATTCTAGAAATTATGATGGTGCATTAAAAATTTTAGAGAAAAAAACAGGCAGTCAATACAATGGAGCATTGCAGAAATTGAATTACATGAAAGCAATAGCCCTGTTTCGAAACGGAACTTTTGAAGAGTCGATTACTTTTTTTGACCGATCTCTAAAAAAGAAAATAGACCCTATCATCGAAGCGAATTGCTTGTATTGGTCTGCATTGGCAAAGTATGAAAACAATAATTTTGAGGAAGTTATTAAGGATTTAAAGTTTTTTAAGAGACATCCTTATGCTCAAAAAGTTTCTGGTTTTGAAACGTTGAATTATCACATAGCATATGCATACTTCAAATTAAAAAATTACGAAGCTGCACGCAATTCCTTTGAACAGTATTTGCAGGGATCAACTCCGAATGCGTCATACAAGCGAGATTCGTTCTTGCGAATGGGAGATAGCGATTTTGTACTGGGTAAATATTGGCCAGCTATGGAGTCGTATGAAAAAGCCATCGAGCTAGACACCCAAAAAGGAATGTATGCACTATATCAAAAAGCATTGAGTTATGGTTTTGTAGATCGAAACCTTAAAAAAATAGAAGCTTTAAATCGATTGATCACTGATTATCCAAAAACGTCCTTGTTGGATGATACGTATTTCGAGTTGGCTTCTGCTTACACCCGAGAAAAAAATACGGATCAAGCTATCAAAACCTACGACTTTTTAATCAATAACTTCCCCAAAAGTCCTTATCGATCTCGTGCTTTTCTGAATAAAGGCTTGATTTTGTACAACTCAGAATCGCTTGAAGAATCCATGTTAGTTTTACAAAAATTGGTTCTTGAGTATCCAAACGAAGAAGTGGCGCGACAAGCGTTAAAAACCGCCAAAGAGATTTCAATAGATTTAGCAACTGTTGATGTTTTTGCTTCTTGGGTAAAACAACTGGATGGAGTGACTATCGAAGAAAACGAATTGGAACGAGCTTCTTTCAGATCTGCTGAACGATTGTTCAATGAAAACAATAAAAAAGCAGCGTTAAAAGCATTTTCCTCTTACCTAAACCAATATCCAAACGGAGCCAATCAGTTACAGGCTCAGTTTTTGTTTGCTGAGCTTAATTTTCAGGATGCTAAATGGGAATCAGCGGTAGAGTTTTACAAGCGTGTCATAGATCAACCAACAAATGAATATTCAGAGCAATCCTTAGTCCGAATAACCCAGGCATTGGTAAACAACGAGCTTGCGCCTTCGGCTCTTCGCTATTGGAAAACTTTAGAGGATATTGCTCAATTTGATGAAAACAAACGTTATGCTTTATTTAATTTAATGCAGCTTTACTATGAACAAGAAGAATTTTTGGAAGCAATAACTTATGCACAAAAAATATTGCAATTAAAGTCTTTGGTTCCAAAAATTAAGTGGGATGCGTACCGTGTTTTAGCTCGTTCGGCTGTAGTTCTCAAGGATAGCAAAAAAGCCAGTGAAGCTTATGCTGTTCTCGAAAATGCTCCCGATGCCGCTCTGGCAGTTGAGGCATTGTATTTCAATGCAAAGCAAAAGCATCTGATTTATGACTATGAAGGTTCGAATCAGTTGATCGAAAAAATAGCTAAAGACTTTGGAAATTTCCCAGAATGGAACGCCAAAAGCTTGTTGTTAATGTCTCAGAATTTTTATCAATTAGACGATGCATTTCAAGCCTCTTTTATTTTGGAATCAATTTTAACCAACTTTACTCAATTTCCCAAAATCATAAAACAAGCTCAGTCAGACTTGGATAACATAAAGGCAATAGAAGCTCAAAACAATTCATCCATTAACGTGAAAGAAGAAAATGAAAAAAACTAACAAATACCTAAAGGCCTGCCTTTGGGTTGGGTTGCTTTCTAGTTTCACTATTTTTTATGGACAAGAGAAAGAAAATGATTTGAGTATTCAGGAAGTAACCGTAATCAAGTCATACACACCCAGCCTGTCAGAGGTTTTTAAAATTAGAGTACAGCCTTCGGTTATTGATTCAATTAGAAAAGAAAAGAGCGTTGTGCGTTATTCTATTTTTTCTGTTCCAGTAGCCTCTACTTTTATTCCATCAAAAGGCTCTGCTAGGGTGCTACAAAAAAAGAAAAGTGCCCCTAAATACAACGCAACTGTAAGTACTGCATTTGGGAATTTCAATAATCTTTCGATGGATCATTCTGCTCAAATTGATTTGGATCGCCGTCAAAAAGTAAGTTGGCTGATGCGTTTTAATGGTTTTTTCAAAGATTTACCATACCAAGAGCTCACAACTCAACAAAATGCCACCCTAGTTCATCTAGGGTATCAGCATGATTCTAACACGATTGCATCAAGTTCGCAATTATCTTTTAGAAGTCATGCGTTTAATCTTTATGGAACTCAAGACCCCATTGAAGATGATCTTGTTTTACGTTTTTTAGATCCCAAGCAACAAATCAATTATTTGTCTTTAAAATCACAATGGCAATGGTACAATATTGTTTTAAAGAAAGCGGATATTACCGCCCATTTGACCACCGATAGCTTCAATACCAATGAACTGCAGATTGAACTCAACACAAAACTTCAGCTACCAATAGGGTCTTTTTTTGTGAATGCAGTTCCATCTGTACAATACATTAACAACGAATTTGCTGCAGATTATTTATTCAATACCCCCTCTGCTTTTGCATCAGGCGTTTCTCAAATGGAACTTTCTTTAAGCTCGGGTAAAAATCGTTTTAAATTTAAAATTGGAGCTAAAGCAGCTTATGGATTTGGAGACGATTTTGAGGATCAGAACATCTTTGTTCTTCCCATTCTCGATTTATCTTTCAAGCCCAAAAAAGGTAATTTCACACCTTTTCTGAAAGTGTCTGGTGAATTGAGCCAGAACAGCTTCAGAAATTTCTCAGATCAAAACCCCTACACTGCACCTGCAATAGTTTTGGAAAAAACGCATATCCCTTACGCTTTTCAATTAGGAACTCGAACAAAGCTTGTAGCAGGCTGGGAATTTACAATGAATGCTTATTATCAAAAATCAGAAAATACTCCACTTTTTAGAAGTTTTGGTCTGGATAATAGGAATTCGGATTACACAGCTTTTCGCTATGGAAATACTTTTGAGGTAATTTACAAAGAAATGGAAACCCTCGGCTTTGATGCATCTGTAATGGCAGCATTCAAAAATGGTGGCTCTCTATCCTTTAAGGCACATTGGAGAGATTATTCTCTTGCAGACGAAACAGAACCATTAAACTTACCTGGATTGCAATTCAAATTCAATACGAACATTAAAATTTGGCAAAAAATATTCTTGCAAACAAATATCATTTTCTGGGGAGCTAGAGAACATTCATTTCAAGACATTTTCAATAATCAATCACTATCCGCAGCTCATAAAATTATTGAACTACCATCCTTTGTGGATGCAGAAGTTAAATTAACTTATCAATTGAATGATCGATGGGATGTTTATTTTAAAGCGGAAAATATTTTTAATGCAAAACAATTTCATTGGGCAAATTATCAGGTTTATGGTGCCAGGTTTCTCACAGGAATCCGATATAATTTTGATTTAAATTTTTAACAAATAATTTTCCCTAATTTTAATAAATAAATTTTCAAATATTGATTATCCATTATCATTAATTTCATGGGTGATACAGACGTGCCTAAGTGTTCCAACAAGTATGTTGTGCGAAAATTCCTTATTTGGATTTATTTTAGAATTAGAAATCAATCTGTCTATGAATAACTCTGAAAGGAACGATGCTCAAATTAATGAAGGTAAGCATATTAAATATTTAAGAAAGAAAAATAGTTTAACACAAGCTGATTTAGCTTCTCTTTATAGTGTAAAAGATAGTGCTCTTCAACGAATCTAAGCAGGGAGACCAAATCTAACAATCAAAACCTTATTTAAAATTTCTAAACATACGTCCTTGACAACCTCTTACTTTTAGTTTACATTTGCTCCTAAATTTTGCAAATGAAAAAAGCTTCGATATTATTATTCAGTTTTGTACTATTTCTTTCTTGTCAGTCCCCGGAGGCGGATTTAATTATTCATAATGCAAAGATTTACACCGTAAATCAAAATTTTGATGTAGTAACTGCAGCTGCAGTGAAAAATGGAGCTTTTATTGCTGTAGGTGGAGACGAACTACTGAATCAGTACACCTCAAAATTTACTATTGATCTCAAAGGCTTCTCAGTTTATCCCGGTTTCATTGATGCGCACTGCCATTTTTACAATTTTGGTTTGTTGCAGCAACAATTAGATCTAACGGGCACTCTTAGTTTTGATGAAGTTATTGAAAGAATAAAAGGTTATTCCAAATCAAACCCAGGTGTTCCTATTTTGGGACAAGGTTGGGATCAAAATGATTGGGAGGTAAAAACCTATCCAACAAAATATAAATTGGATGAGCTTTTTTCCGATCAAATCATAGCCTTAAAACGAGTTGATGGACATGCTCTTCTTGTAAATCAATTTACTTTGGATCTAGCAGGAATTGATCTTTCTACGGAAGTTGAAGGTGGGGTTGTTGTTCGCAAAAATGGTGCTTTAACTGGAGTTTTGATTGACAATGCAATGGATCAAGTTTATGAGGCACTACCAAAGCCTTCAATTGACCAACAAACTCAAGCTTTGTTGGCAGCTCAAAAAATTTGTTTTGAAAATGGTTTGACAACTGTGGATGACGCTGGACTTGATAAAGAACAACTGCAATTGATAGACAGTTTACAGAGAAAAGGAATTCTTGACATTCGAGTTTACGGAATGATAAGCAATACTCCTGACAACCTAGATTATTACTTAGAAAAAGGTCCAACACAAACCCCATATTTAAATGTTCGTTCTGTAAAAGTTTATGCTGATGGTGCATTAGGGAGTAGAGGTGCTGCTCTAAAAAATGATTATTCGGATGATAAAGGCAACAGAGGATCATTTGTAACTGCTGTTGATGAAATAGAAAAGTTAGCTTTTGTTTTAGCTAAAAAACGA
Organism: Candidatus Arcticimaribacter sp.; assembly: GCA_002708445.1. GTDB lineage: Bacteria > Bacteroidota > Bacteroidia > Flavobacteriales > Flavobacteriaceae > Arcticimaribacter. The sequence goes on along the minus strand of PAOB01000002.1, from coordinate 31,153 downwards.
TTTCAAATGAATACCCATGCAATTGGGGATGCAGCAAATCATGAGGTGTTAAAGGCTTACAAAAAGGCATTAACTATCGATCCAGATCCCCGTTGGAGAATTGAACACGCTCAAGTGGTTTCTCGAAAAGACAGAGAAGCGTTCGGAAATAAAATTATTCCATCGATCCAACCCACACATGCAACAAGTGATATGTTTTGGGCTGACGAACGATTGGGAGAGGAGCGAATTCAAACAGCATATGCCTACAAAAGTTTATTGGACTGGTCAGGAAAAATTGCATTGGGAACAGATTTTCCTGTAGAACACGTAAGTCCTTTAAAAACATTTTATGCAGCTGTGGCCAGAACTACAGAAAATCAACTTCCTGAGGGTGGTTTTCAGACCGAGGACGCATTAACCAGAATGGAGGCTCTTAAAGGAATGACCATTTGGGCAGCTTATGCCAATTTTGAAGAAAAAATTAAGGGAAGTATTGAAATTGGTAAAATGGCAGATATGGTAATTTTACAAAAAGACATCATGGATATCAGAATTGATGCAGTTCCAGAGGTAAACGTAGTTGCTACTATTTTAAACGGAGATATAGTTTACCAAAAACCCAATAATTAAGTAACTAAATATTCTTAGCATTATTGCAGAAAAACCAATAAGATAATTTATTTTTTAAATCTAAAAACTTTTTTTAGTTTAAATTTTTAATTAAAAAAGGCATTTGAATTTACATTAATTAATCTTAATTTATATTTGCCTAAAATTAATAATTATGTGCGGTATTGTTTGTGCCTTTGAATTGAAACAACCTTCGGAAGATTTACGTAGTCAGGTTTTGAATATGTCTAAAAACATACGCCATCGGGGTCCCGATTGGAGTGGAATATTTTCTAATGAAAAAACCGTAATGGCTCACGAGCGATTGGCTATTGTTGATCCTACCTCAGGAAATCAACCATTATTTAGTGCAGATGGGCGTTATGTTCTTGCTGCAAATGGTGAAATTTACAATCACAAAGAACTTCGCGCTGAGTTGAATGGAAAATATGAATTTCAAACAGCATCAGATTGCGAAATTATTTTAGCACTCTACCAAGAAAAAGGACCAAATTTCATTGATGAAATGAATGGTATTTTTGGATTTGCATTGTATGATACCCATAAAGATGAGTATTTTATCTCTCGTGATCATATGGGAATTATTCCTTTGTACATGGGATGGGATCAAAATGGAACTTTTTATGTTGCTTCAGAATTAAAAGCACTTGAAGGAGTTTGTACTAAAATTGAGTTATTTCCTCCGGGGCATTACTTGACCAGCAGTTCAGATGCTCCAACAAGCTGGTATTCTCGGGATTGGATGGATTATGATTCTGTTAAAGAAAATGACACTAAAATAGAAGACCTTCACGATTCGTTAGCAGCAGCGGTTCGTCGCCAGCTCATGAGTGATGTACCCTACGGGGTTTTACTCTCTGGTGGTTTGGACTCTTCAGTAACTTCAGCTTTGGCCAAACTGTATGCTGCCAAAAGGATTGAAGCGGATGATGATCAAGCTGCTTGGTGGCCCCAACTACACTCCTTTGCTGTTGGACTAGAAGGCTCTCCTGATCTGGAAGCTGCGGCCAAAGTAGCCAAACACATCGATACGGTTCATCATGAAGTCAAGTTTACCATTCAAGAAGGATTGGATGCAATTCGAGATGTTGTTTATCATTTAGAAACGTACGATATTACTACTATCCGTGCTTCAACTCCCATGTATTTGATGGCCCGTGCAATAAAAGCTCTCGGAATCAAAATGGTCCTTTCTGGTGAGGGAGCAGATGAGTTGTTTGGAGGATATTTGTATTTCCACAAAGCGCCTACTGCTAAAGATTTTCATGAGGAAACCGTTCGAAAATTAGATAAATTACATCAATACGATTGTTTGCGAGCCAACAAATCACTGGCATCGTGGGGAATCGAGGGTAGAGTTCCTTTTTTGGATAAAGAGTTTATGGATGTTGCAATGCGTATAAATCCAAAGGATAAGATGATTACTTCTGATCGCATGGAAAAGTGGGTAATTCGCAAAGCATTTGAGCAATATCTTCCAGAAAGTGTGGCGTGGAGACAAAAAGAACAATTCTCTGATGGGGTTGGTTATGATTGGATCGACACTTTGAAAGAGGTTGTTGAAAAGAATGTTACGGATGAGCAAATGCAAAACGCACATTTTAAGTTTCCAGTACAAACTCCTCAAAACAAAGAAGAATTTTATTATCGATCCATTTTTGAAGAACATTTTCCCAGCGAAACAGCGGCTTTAAGCGTTCCATCTGTACCCTCAGTGGCCTGTAGTACTCCAATTGCTTTGGAATGGGATGAGGCTTTTAAAAACATGAATGACCCAAGTGGGAGAGCAGTCGCCAAAGTTCATGATGACGCCTATTAATACCTCAAAAAATTTGGTATTTAAAATACTGCTTCTTACACATTAATTTTCGTTGAATTTGAGATTAGTTTTTAGCATAAAATGTTAATAACTTCAAGCCTTTGGCAAGGGGTTTCATTTTAAATACTAACCCTGTTTTCGTATATTTGAAAGTACAGAAATCTGTATGATTTTAAACTAAACTAAACAATGAGCGAAGAAGCTAAAAAACAACAATATTCAGCAGATAGCATTCAAGCCCTAGAGGGGATGGAGCATGTTAGAATGCGTCCTTCAATGTACATTGGAGATGTGGGCGTTCGAGGATTACATCACCTTGTTTATGAAGTAGTTGACAACTCAATAGATGAAGCCTTAGCAGGACATTGTGACAAAATCTCGGTAATAATAAACGAAGACAATTCGATTACTACTGAAGATAACGGCCGAGGTATTCCTGTAGGAATCCACAAAAAAGAGGGAGTTTCTGCCCTAGAGGTTGTTATGACCAAAATTGGAGCTGGAGGAAAATTTGATAAAGATTCGTACAAAGTTTCGGGAGGACTTCATGGGGTTGGTGTTTCATGTGTTAATGCCCTTTCAGAAGAACTTACTGCAACTGTTTTTCACGATGGAAAAACCTTTGAGCAAGTTTACAAGAGAGGAAAACCAGTTTCGCCAGTTCAAGAGGTAGGAACCTCTGATAAAAGAGGAACCATAGTAAGATTCAAACCTGATCCAGAAATATTTCAACAGGTCTTAGAATACAGTTATGAAACTCTAGCAAACAGAATGCGAGAGTTATCTTACTTAAACAAAGGAATTACTATAACTCTTGAAGATCGGAGAGATAAAGATGATAAAGGAGCTTTTATCAATGATGTATTTCATTCCAAAGAGGGACTCAAAGAATTTATTCGTTTTTTAGACACTTCTAGAGAGTCCATCATTGAAGATGTAATTTCAATAGAAGGAGAGAAAAACAACATTCCAGTTGAGGTTGCTATGATTTACAACACCTCATATTCAGAAAATCTTCATTCTTATGTAAACAACATCAATACCCACGAGGGAGGAACACACCTTGCTGGTTTTAGAAGAGGTTTGACATCCACCTTAAAGAAGTATGCAGACGGTTCAGGCTTGTTGGATAAATTAAAATTTGAAATTAGTGGTGATGATTTTCGTGAAGGGTTAACAGCAATAGTTTCAGTTAAGGTTGCAGAACCACAGTTCGAAGGACAAACCAAGACAAAACTAGGAAACAGAGAGGTTACTTCAGCAGTATCTCAGGCAGTTTCAGAAATGTTAGAAAACTACCTTGAAGAACATCCAAACGATGCTAAAATTATTGTTCAAAAAGTTATTCTAGCAGCTCAAGCGCGTCATGCGGCTCGTAAAGCTCGAGAAATGGTTCAGCGCAAAACAGTAATGACAGGGGGTGGTCTTCCAGGGAAATTATCCGATTGTTCTGAGCAAGATCCAGCTCAATGCGAAGTGTTTTTGGTCGAGGGAGACTCGGCAGGGGGTACAGCAAAGCAAGGAAGAGACCGAAACTTTCAAGCAATATTACCCCTGAGAGGAAAAATTCTAAACGTTGAAAAAGCCATGCAACACAAGGTTTTTGAAAACGAAGAAATTCGAAATATTTACACTGCCCTTGGGGTAACCATTGGAACTGAAGACGATAGTAAAGCACTTAATTTAAGTAAATTAAGATACCACAAAGTAGTTATCATGTGTGATGCAGATGTTGATGGAAGTCACATTTCAACTTTGATTCTAACTTTCTTCTTCCGCTACATGAGAGAGCTAGTTGACTCTGGATTTGTTTATATTGCAACACCTCCTTTATTTTTAGTTAAAAAGGGAGCTAAAAAAGCATATGCATGGACAGATCAAGAGAGAGAAGCTTTGATGGAATCTTACGGTCAAGGATCTTCTGTTCAACGATACAAAGGTTTGGGAGAAATGAATGCTGAACAACTTTGGGACACTACCATGAATCCAGAATTTAGAACCTTACGACAGGTAACCATCGACAGTGGAAGTGAAGCCGATCGAGTATTTTCGATGTTGATGGGTGATGAAGTTCCACCAAGAAGAGAATTTATTGAAAAAAATGCCATTTACGCAAACATTGATGCTTAACATCTACGGCATTGCAAAATTTTACAAAAACTTAAATAAAAAAATAAATTATGAAAGTAACCGTAGTAGGAGCTGGAAATGTAGGTGCATCATGTGCAGAATACATAGCTGTCAAAAGAATAGCAAGCGAGGTAGTCCTTTTGGATATCAAAGAGGGATTCGCAGAAGGTAAGGCTCTTGACCTTACCCAAACAGCAACTACATTAGGATTCAATACCAGAATCACAGGGGTAACCAATAATTATTCACAAACTTCAAATAGTGACGTAGTTGTAATTACTTCTGGAATACCCAGAAAACCAGGTATGACTCGTGAGGAGTTGATTGGCATAAATGCTGGAATAGTAAAATCAGTTGCAGAAAGTATCTTAGAACATTCCCCAGAAGCTATTATTGTGGTAGTCTCTAACCCGATGGATACCATGACCTATTTAGCTTTCAAAGAAACTGGACTTCCCAAAAACCGTATCATTGGTATGGGAGGGGCACTTGATAGCTCCAGGTTTAAAACTTATTTGTCAAAGGCTTTGGATAAACCAGCAAATGACATCCAAGGGATGGTTATTGGAGGTCATGGAGACACCACAATGATTCCTTTAACACGACTAGCGAGTTACAACGGTACTCCCGTTAGTCAACACTTATCCTCAGAAGAATTAGAAGATGTAGCGGCAGCAACTATGGTAGGAGGCGCCACACTAACAAAGCTTTTGGGAACATCTGCATGGTATGCACCAGGTGCCTCTGTAGCTTACCTTGTAGACAGCATAATTAACGATCAAAAAAGGATGATACCCTGTTCCGTTTATCTTGAGGGAGAATACGGTGAGAGTGATATTTGTATTGGTGTTCCCTGTATTATAGGGAAAGATGGGGTTGAAGAAATTTTGGATGTTAATTTAGACGAAAAAGAACAAGAAAAATTCAAAAAAAGTGCTGTAGCTGTTCGTACAATGAACGAAGCTTTATCCAGTAATTTGTAAAAAACAACATGAAAATCATCAAAAACCGCCACTAAGGCGGTTTTTTTGTGTACAAAACAACACCATAAAGTTGTTAAATCTAGGCTTATATTTTATATTTGCTCGCCTTTAACAAGCTTAAAAATCAAACTAATGCAGAATAACGGACTAATAAAAGTTTTTGGAATCCTTTTTGGAATAGTAAGTATCTATCAACTTTCATTTACTTTCATTTCAAGTAGCCAAGAAGATAAGGCTGCATCCTTCGCTATCAATAGAGTAGCCGAAGATCAGCCAGATTATGTTGCTCTTAGAGAGCAGATCGAAATAAACTATTTGGATTCAATTGGGAATTTACCTCTTTATGTGTTTACATCTTACAACGATTCCAAAGGAAAAGAATTGAACAAAGGACTTGACCTTAAAGGAGGAATTAATGTAATTCTTCAAATCTCGGTCAAAGATATTCTAAAAGGATTAACAGATTATTCAAAAAATGCAACCTTTAACGAGGCATTGGAAGATGCTGATCTTCTCCAAAAAAACACCGATGAACCTTATGTAGAATCTTTTTTTACTGCTTTTGATGCAATCAAAGGAGATATTACATTGGCAAACCCTGAAATTTTTGCTAACAGAACGTTAAGCGATGTTATCAATTTTGAAATGACTGATGAACAAGTTCGTCCAATTATTCGTCGCAAAATTGATGAATCTATTGTTTCCGCTTTTGAAGTATTGAGAAAGCGTATTGATAAATTTGGGGTTACTCAGCCCAACATACAACGACTTGGTACTTCGGGAAGAATTTTAGTAGAACTTCCAGGAGCTCGCGATGTTGAACGTGTAAAGAACTTATTGCAAAGTACTGCACAATTGGAGTTTTGGGAAACCTACAAAAATGACCAACTTGTAAATTTCCTTTATGATGCAAACAACCTTTTAATAGAAAAAGGAGTAAAAAAAAGTGAAGAAAAAACCGAAGCTTCAGCAATTGACGACCTCTTAGCAGATGTAGAAGCAAAAGATTCTGCTTCTGTTGCTCAAGGAAATCCAATATTGGATCTTGTTAAAGGATACGGCTATCAAGGAGGACCTGTTTTGGCTCAATTTGCCAAAAAGGACAAGAACACCATCTCGGGTTATCTTGATCTTCCTGAGGTTCGAAGACTATTACCGCAGCAATTCCGATACATAAGATTTGCTTGGGGAAAAGAGCAAGAAGATTCTGAGTTGGTAGATCTGTACATACTAAAATCCAATCGCGAAAATACACCACCAATGAGCGGAGGGGTTATTGTTGATGCATTACAATCCTATGATCAAGTTGGACAGCCATCCGTTTCCATGCAAATGGATTCTAAGGGTGCACGTTTATGGGAAAACATGACAGGTAAAGCTTTTAGAGAAGCCAGTAACATTGCTATTGTGTTAGACGATGTTGTGTATTCTGCACCGGGTGTAAGCAAAGGAGCAATTTCGGGTGGTCGTTCCGAGATATCGGGTAACTTTACACTCAATGAGGCGATTGATTTAGCTAACGTTCTTAGAGCAGGTAAATTACCAGCTTCCGCAGACATTATTCAGTCTGAAATTGTTGGGCCATCTTTGGGAAAAGAAGCTATTCAGAGTGGAATTTATTCTTTTATTATAGCTCTTTTCATCGTATTGCTTTGGATGCTTTTCTATTATGGATCATCGGGTATTTATGCCGATGTGGCTTTGGTATTGAATATTTTATTGATTTTTGGAATTTTAGCAGGCTTGGGTGCTGTTTTGACTCTCCCTGGTATTGCTGGAATCGTATTAACCATTGGTATTTCAGTTGATGCAAACGTACTTATTTTTGAACGCATACGCGAGGAACTCAAAAAAGGAAAAGGCCAACTCAAAGCAGTTGCAGATGGTTTTGATAATGCACTTTCATCGATTTTAGATGCAAACATAACAACAGGTCTGACAGCCTTGATTTTGTTTGTGTTCGGAACAGGTCCAATCAAAGGATTCGCAACCACCTTATTGATCGGTATCGCAACTTCTTTGTTTACTGCTATTTTTATTACCAGATTATTAATTGACGGTCGTTCTGTTAAAGGTAAAATAGTATCCTTTGCTACATCTGCAACCCAAGGACTTTTTCAAAACATGAGCATAACGTTTTTGGAAAAAAGAAAAGTAGCTTATCTAATTTCAGGGGTTTTACTAGTATTGAGTATCGCATCACTTTCTTTTAAGGGATTAAATCAAGGAGTTGATTTTGTAGGAGGAAGATCTTACACTGTTCGTTTCGAAAAAATCGTAAACCCTACGGAAATAGAAGGCGTCCTTGCAGATGCTTTTGGAAGTGTTGAAGCAAAAACATTTGGGGACGATAATCAATTAAAAATAACAACTAAGTACAAGGTTGATGAAGAAGGAACTACGATTGATAATGAAATTTACGAAAAGCTTTATGCAGGTCTACAAGCCTACCTACCTGAAGGAATCTCTTACGATGAGTTTGTCAATGGATCTGACTCAAAAACAGTAGGAATCATGTCTTCGATTAAGGTCGGACCAACTATTGCCGATGACATCAAGCAAAATTCGTATCTAGCTGTTTTTGGTTCTTTGATAGTGGTATTTTTGTACATTCTACTGCGTTTCCGTAAATGGCAATTTTCTTTAGGAGCTGTGGCAGCAGTATTTCATGATGTTCTTATTGTTTTAGGTATATTTTCATTAACATATTCTATTATGCCTTTTAATATGGAAATCAATCAAGCATTTATTGCTGCGATTCTAACCGTAATTGGATACTCTTTGAACGATACCGTTGTAGTTTTTGACCGTATTCGAGAATTTACAAACGATCATCCTAAATGGCAATTGAACAACACGGTTAATTCTGCTTTGAACAGTACATTAAGTAGAACTTTAAATACTTCATTAACAACTTTATTGGTTTTATTGGCCATCTTTATTTTCGGTGGTGAATCTATTCGAGGATTTATGTTTGCCTTGATTGTTGGGGTTATTGTAGGTACCTACAGTTCGGTATTTATTGCTACACCAGTAATGTTTGATACGCAAGTAAAAAAACAAGAATAGGGTTTAATTTACCTTTTATTTCTTTAAATTAAAATCACTGTGAAAGCCGTGATTTTTTTTATTAAACCACCTTTTAGTTTATTGTGTTGAGAATTTTTAATTGAAGCATCTTTGGGCTTTCAAGTATTTATGCTAAATCAACTAGGTATTGGCGTTAACCATTCTTTTTTTTAGCGATCGAATGTGTTCAAGATGGTGCATGCTGTGCCAAGCGTAAAGTTTCATGACAACATGTAAAGGGTAATTTTTTGACCGTTCGGGATGATGGTATTCATATTGAAATTGACTTTCAGATAGTGACTCAAAAAAAGCTACCCATCTTTTATGAATGCCTTTAAGTATTAAAATACTCGAAGAAACGTCAGAAGAAGAAACATCTTCTAACTTTGCACAGTTGGCCTCTTCATAATCTTTAATTCTTGGAGTTGATTCTAACAATGCATGCTTTGACCTATGATAGGCGTGGGAATGACTGTCTGCTAAATGATGTACAACTTGAGCTATTGTCCATCCACCCTCTCGATAAGGGGTTTGTAATACATTTTATTTTAACCCCACTATCTCACGTTCAATAAAAGCTGGAAAGTTTTTTAAAACGTCTAAAATCTCTTTTTTTTCTTTGGATGAGGGTTGAGTGGTAGTCCATTCAAATTTCTCGATAGGGTATTGGAGCGAAAAAAAATCACGGGTACTCATCTACGCAGTTTTAGTTTTTTTGAACATAAAAAAGAGACCAAAAAGAATCATTGGAATACTCAACCATTGTCCTGTAGAAAGAATGGGGAGATAGGTTTCGAAGCCACCTTGACTTTCTTTGACAAACTCAACGATAAAGCGAATACTGAAAAGCGAAACAAAAAACAGTCCAAACAAATAGCCTTCTGATCGGTTTTTATTGTTATTGTTGTACAAATAGCGCAGTAAAAAATAAAGTCCGATGTAGCCTATGGCTTCATAAAGTTGAGCGGGATGTCTTGGTGCAATTTCTCTTTTGTTAAGGAATACAACCCCAAAATTATTTCCTGTGTATTTCCCAACAATTTCTGAATTAAAGAAATTTCCAATCCGTACAAATGCTGCACCAATACTTACAGGGATTACCAATCTATCCAAAATCCATAAAAGGGGTTTGTAAGTGTATTTTTTTTGATACAAATACAGACCTATTAAAATTCCGATTGTGGCTCCATGGCTAGCCAGACCTCTAAAGCCAGTAAATTCATACCCTTCAATTAACCCAAAAAATAGACTCGTATTTTCACGCTCTCGAATTGGAAGTAGAATTTCAATCAAATGATTTTGATAATAGCCCCAACTGTAAAAAAATACTTCCCCGAATCGAGCACCCAGAAGGGTAGCAATAACTACATAAAACAACAAAGGTTCGATGTATTCGACAGATACTTTTTCTTTTTTGTAAATTTTACTCATTATGTAATAGCCAAAAGAAAAGGCAATTACAAACATAAGACTGTAATAATGGATTCCAAAACTGCCGATTTTGAAAAGTGTATCAGAGGGCGCCCATTGTATTTTAGAAAAAAGCATATAAAAATTATTGGTTTGTTAAAAGTACTTGATTTTCATTAATAATCCCAAACTTATGGAACGGGATCGTAGCCTCCCTCAGACCAAGGGTGGCAACTCAAAATTCTTTTGATTGTTAGGTAAAGTCCTTTGATGGGTCCGTGTTTTTTAAAAGCTTGAAGTCCATATGCTGAACATGTCGGACTGTACCTACAGCTTGCTGGAGTTAAAGGAGATATTACGGACTGATAAAATTTGATAAGAAGGATGAAAGGAAAAATAAAAATTTTTTTCATGTATGAAGTCTAATTTAGACACTAAAAGTAGTTCCATCTTTTTCATCTTTAAGCTGAATACCCAGTGCTGAGAGTTCATCTCTAATTCGATCAGAAGTCACAAAATCTTTATTATCACGAGCAATTTTCCTAAAATCAATTAGCATGTTTACTGTTCCCTCGAGGGCAGCACTTACATTTGACTGTTTGGATTTCCCAAACGATATCCCCATGATGTCTTCAACAAAATCTTTCATTTTTTGATCCAATTTTATCTGGTCAGATTTCGAAATTGAAGCAGAACCATTGTTTACCAAATTAATGAATCGAACAGCTTCAAAAAGTTGTGCAATCAACATGGGACTGTTAAAATCATCGTTCATTGCTTTGTAAGATTGCTCCTCCCATTGAGCTAAATCGAAGCCCTTAGTTTCAGCAGAAGGGGTTAGTTGTTTCAGCAACAGCATACCTTCTTTGAGTTTATTAAAACCTTTTTCTGAAGCCAAAAGTGCATCTTCACTCAGATCAACAATGCTTCTGTAATGCGCTTGCAAAAGAAAAAAGCGAACAACTTCTGGGCTAAATTCTTTTGTGAAAATTGAATTTTTACCCGAAAACATTTCTTCTGGTAAAATATTATTTCCTGTTGATTTAGCCATTTTTTGGCCATTTAAGGTCAGCATATTAGCATGAAGCCAGTAATTGACAGGTGCTTTTTTTGTAATGCATTCAGCTTGTGCAATTTCACATTCGTGGTGTGGAAACTTTAAATCCATTCCCCCTCCATGAATATCAAATTGATTACCAAGATATTTTGTACTCATTGCAGTACACTCTAAATGCCAACCTGGGAAACCTTCACTCCATGGTGAGGGCCATCTCATTATGTGTTTGGGTTCAGCTTTTTTCCAAAGAGCAAAATCTTGAGGATTTTTTTTATCACTTTGTCCGTCGAGCGAACGTGTATTGTGGATGAGGTCTTCAATTTTCCTTCCGCTTAATTTCCCGTAATTATGAGCTTCATTGTACTTAAGAACATCGAAATAAACAGAACCGTTGATTTCGTATGCAAATCCTTTTTCGAAAATAGATTTAATAATTTCGATTTGCTCAATAATATGACCCGTAGCTGTAGGTTCTATACTAGGAGGGAGGTTGTTGAATTTTGCTAAAGTTTCATGAAAATCTAAGGTGTAGCGTTGAACCACTTCCATCGGCTCAATGGATTCAAGTCGAGCTTTTTTTGCAATCCGATCTTCACCTTCATCAGCATCATTTTCTAAATGCCCAGCGTCAGTTATGTTACGTACATATCGAACCTTAAACCCCAAATGTTTGAGATAGCGAAATATTAAGTCAAAAGATATGAAGGTTCTGCAGTTCCCCAAATGGACGTTACTGTAAACTGTGGGACCACATACATACATGCCTACGTAATTTTTTGTAATTGGAGTAAAAACTTCCTTTTTACCACTCAAGGAATTGTAGACAGTAAGCTGTTGCATTAGAATTCTGTATCGAGTTGAATGTAATCCAAAAATTCACGTTTAGTTTCTTTACTTTTAAAAGCACCACCAAATTCAGAGGTTACAGTACTACTGCTAATATCATTAATCCCTCTTGAATTTACACATAAATGTTTTGCATCAATGACACAAGCTACGTCTTCTGTACCCAGAACATTTTTGAGTTCTTCGACAATTTGAAGGGTTAAGCGTTCTTGAACTTGGGGGCGTTTTGCATAGTATTGAACAATACGGTTCATTTTTGATAAACCAACAACAGTACCATTGGAAATGTATGCAACATGTGCTCTTCCAACTATGGGAAGTAAATGATGTTCGCAAGTTGAATACAAAGTAATGTTCTTTTCAACCAGAATTTCTCCGTATTTGTAATTGTTTTTGAAAGTAGATGCTTTGGGTTTTTTTTGGGGATGTAATCCACCGAAAATTTCCTCGACATACATTTTAGCTACTCTATTTGGAGTTCCTTTTATGCTGTCATCAGTCAAATCCATTCCCAAAATATGGAGGATGTCGGCGACCTTTTCTTGAATCAATTGAATTTTTTCAGGATTACTTAATTCAAAGGCATCTGGGCGAATNGGATTGTCGGAACTGCTACCTACATGATCNTCACCATAAGGATCAATAGTTTTTTCNNGGGANTTTTTTACTTTCATAGTGTTTTTAAACTCCAACAAAGATATGCATTTATGCTAAATATTTTGATTCATATTCTCTTTTAGATGCTTGTCCAATTTTACAATTTAAGTACATAGGTTAATCTGACGTTCAAATGATCTCTTTTGAGGTTTATGACATCGGTAAGACCACTGGGAAATAGTTGTTGTTGATCGTTAAAATCGCTACTTGCAATACTAAGATCAAGTGAGCTTCCTCCAAAATTAATACCACCACCAATACTCATGATGGAACCACCATTATCCACGTTTTTCATGAAAGCTTTTTGGTTTACATATCCGGCTCTTAGACTGTAGTTTCCAAAACGATATTCTCCACCGATTTTTAGGATACCCTCAGTAGATAAATTGTTTTCTATGATCTCATTTTGATCTCGTAAATAGGAGTCGTTTAGTTCGTTAAAATTTGCTGAATCATAATTAACTTGAGTGTAATCGATACTAATAAGTCCTTTTTTACCAAAAATGTAAGCGAGACTTCCTGTGTATTTTGAGGGTGTTTTGAAACGATACTCAGGGTATGTGTTTATGATTTGAGGTTCAACCGTGATGTCTAGACCATTATTACTTGCCACAAACTGCTCGGTTTCTTCGAGAATAGAAAACCATGTTGGACTTTCATAACTCAACCCCAAGCGCAACTGTTGTGTTAATTTGGCGATACCGCCTATTTGATACGAAAACCCTTTTCCAAGTGTAAGAAGTCTGTTGTTGAAACGAAAAGAATTCAAAGCCGAAGTATCGGAGTAATTACTTTCATAAAAATCAGTTTCTTCAATGTACTCTAGATTGTAAGAATTTAGGTTCAGTCCGAAGTAATATTTCTTTTGATATTCTCCGCTAAAGTTGAACGCATATTTTTTGATTCCTCCGCTTCTTGAAGTAACATATTCATGAAAATATCCATTTGATGCTGGATTTACAGTACTGTAATAATCAGTATTCAAAGGCTCATCAAGATTTGGTTCAATTATGTAAGATTGGTAACCCAAAAGACCCTGTTGTGAATCAAAGCCGAAATTTTCACCGAGATAAGAGTAAAGTCCGCTAATGGTTTCACGTTCTGATGGTTGAAAATAATTTAACGCAACCCCTTGTGCAAAACCAAGAAAGTAGTTATCAATTCCATTGGGATTGTATCCTTCCGCTTCAAAAACAGAATTAAATTTTGCAGTTTGCTGATAATCGAAAGCAAAACTGATTTTTGACCATGGTTCTGAATCTGAATTTTTTAAGATGAAAGCAAACCCAAATTGATCAAAATCCAAATCACTACTAGAAATTTCATAGCCGCTTCCAAAATATTCGGAATTGATCTTATTTTTTACCGAATTCATTGTAACCCCAATTTGAGAGTATTCAAAAATTGAGCTGGAGGAAGGGTTTACTTGAAGAGCACTTAAATCACCTCCTAATGCCCCAAAAGCACCACCCATAGCTGTAAATCGAGCAGTTCCTGTAAGGTTAGGAGTACTGTAGCGGATTACATCTTTAAGGCTTTGAGCATTCACAGAAACGGTAAAAAAGGACAATAATATGGCTTTATGGAATTGATTCATAGGAGATATTTTTTTTATGTAAATAAAAATTTAATTTCTTCTGGAGCTAGAGGATCTTGAGCCGGAAGATCTCGAACCTGATGAGCGGGAACTGTAGCTTGACCTAGCTGGAGAAGATGCTCTTCCACTGCTACTTCTTCTAGGACTGCTGTATTTGTTAGAATTATTATTACTACTTCTATTTTCGTTGTACATATTTGATTTTGAAGATGCTTTTTGATTGTAATAACCTCGTTGAGAAGATCTCCTTATGTTTTTAGGATTTTTAACAGTTTGTTTTATTGAATTTCTATCACTTCTTGTAATGTAGCGACGGCTGTAGTTTCTTAAATTTTCTGCACTGTCTCCTTTTACATTTGCTGCATTTCGAGTTAGAGAAGGAACCCTAATTCTCGATTGATTCGTTGACCTAATAGTTCCTCCTCTTCTAGATGAAGCTGCAGAGGTTCTTGTGGGTGCTGAGGAAAGTCTTGAACTTGCTCCTCTCCTTGAAGTTGAATATGATCTTCTTTTGGGTTGATATCGGTTAGCATAGCGATTGAATCGATTGTTGTAAAACCTATTGTAGCGGTAATATCCGCCGTAGTAGTAAGGGTTGTAAAATCCAAAACCATAAGAAGGGTAAAAGGGATCAAAATATCCCCATCGATAAGGATTGTAAAAGCGATTGTATCTTCCATAAAGACCTCCGCCATAAAATCCGTAACGGAAACCACTGTTAAATAAAAAGGGATCGTATCCTAAATATCCAAAACTGTAATCAATTGGAGACCCTACAATGTAAACATTGGTTCTTTGAGGTGAACTTCCCCATTGTCCACGGCTGGAATTAGAACTATTATTAGAGTAATTTGCACTGCTGTAATTTTCCGAATCCGTGAAATAATAATCTTCGCCAGAATCTTCCCAAATGTATTCCTTTGACTTTTCATCGAAATATTGAGTGTAGCCAGAAGATTTTGGAGTTTCATTTTTTGGTGATACAACTTTTTGTTGATCATTTCCATAAATACCATCTTCAGCATAGAAGGAGGTGGGTTGAAAACTTCCACACGAAAATAAAACGACAGAAAAAAAGAAACCAATGTTTATTCTGATGATCGAAGTAAATGGGATTTTTTTCATAACATTTTATTTTAGTAGTCATAACAAAAGTAAAATAATTAGTTTTGCCATAACAAATGATTCTATAACAATTCATTCAAAATCTGTGCCAAAATAATGTCAAAGAAACTTACTAAGAGATCAGAAGATTACTCCAAATGGTATAACGAGTTGGTAACCAAGGCAGATCTCGCTGAAAATTCAGCTGTACGAGGATGTATGGTAATTAAACCTTACGGTTATGCTATTTGGGAAAAGATGCAAGCAGAATTGGATAAGAAATTTAAGGAAACAGGACATCAAAATGCTTATTTCCCTCTTTTTGTTCCCAAAAATTTATTTGAGGCTGAGGAAAAAAATGCTGAAGGTTTTGCCAAAGAATGTGCTGTTGTAACGCATTATCGTTTGAAGAATAATCCTGACGAAAAGGGGAAGTTGATGGTAGATCCTGAAGCAAAACTAGAAGAAGAATTAGTAGTTCGTCCTACTAGTGAAGCTATTATTTGGAGTACCTACAAAAATTGGATTCAATCGTACAGAGATTTACCCATACTCATCAACCAGTGGGCTAATGTGGTTCGTTGGGAAATGCGTACGCGCTTGTTTTTGAGAACTGCTGAGTTTTTATGGCAAGAGGGGCATACCGCTCATGCAACTCGTCAAGAAGCTTTGGATGAGACTATTTTGATCAATGATATTTATGCCAATTTTGTAGAAAATTTCATGGCAATTCCTGTTATCAAAGGAGTTAAATCAGAAAGTGAACGATTTGCCGGAGCAGAACAAACCCATTGTATTGAAGCACTAATGCAAGATGGAAAAGCATTACAGGCAGGAACCTCCCACTTTTTGGGACAAAATTTTGCCAAGGCATTCGATGTTAAATTTGCAACAAAAGAAGGAAAACTAGAACATGTATGGGCAAGCTCTTGGGGAGTGTCAACACGTTTGATGGGAGCTCTAATTATGACCCATTCAGACGATAATGGTTTGGTTTTACCTCCAAATTTGGCACCAATTCAAGTGGTTATTGTACCTATTTACAAGGGAGAAGAGCAACTGTCGGCAATCTCTGAGGTTGCCTTAGAAATAAAAAATCAATTACTTGATTTAGGTGTAAGTGTTAAATTTGATGACAGAGATAATGTGAAACCAGGTTACAAATTCAATGATTATGAACTAAAGGGAGTCCCTTTGAGAATAGCTATTGGACCAAAAGATTTAGAAAAAAATCAAGTAGAGCTGGCGCGAAGGGATACGCTTTCAAAATCTTTTATTTCAAAAGACTCTATTGTAGAGGTCATTCCAAGTTTATTGAAAGAAATTCAAGAAACTTTGTATTCAAAAGCCATGAGTTTTAGAGATGAACACATCAGTGAAGTAGATGATTTTGAATCGTTTAAAGCAATATTGAATTCAAAAGGGGGTTTTATTTCTGCTCATTGGGATGGCACAGTAATAACTGAGGAAGCCATTAAAAAAGCTACAAAGGCAACAATTCGATGCATACCACACACTTCTAAACCCGAAGACGGCGTGTGTGTTTTTTCAGGAAATCCCTCCAAACAAAGGGTGTTGTTTGCTAAAGCCTACTAATCAGCACTCTTGAACAGGGTTCTTTTTTTTTGGTAAAAAAAAATTAAATAAATCAATAAAAATTTAAACGAAAAGGGTTGCACGGTTTATTATTTCGTTTTAGATTTGCAACCATAAAAAAAATGGCCCGTTCGTCTATCGGTTAGGACGTTAGGTTTTCATCCTAGAAAGAGGGGTTCGACTCCCCTACGGGCTACAGATAAAAAAACAATATTTAGATGGCAAATCATAAATCTTCATTAAAAAGAATTAGATCGAACGATAAGAAGCGCTTGCGTAATCGTTTTCAACACAAAACGGCACGTAATGCTGTTAAAAAATTGAAAGAACTTACAGATCGCAAAGAAGCTGATGTTTTGTTAAAAACAGTTATTTCTATGCTAGATAAGCTTTCTAAGAAAAATATAATCCATTCCAACAAAGCAGCTAACCTAAAGTCAAAATTGACCAAACATGTATCTGCTCTGTAAGAAAGTTATTATTTTATAAAAAAAGCGCTATTGTTGAATAGCGCTTTTTTTATGGGTAATTATTATTGAATTATGCATTCATAGAGATCAAAAACTCCTCATTGTTTTTAGTCCTTTTGAAGCGATCATTGATAAATTCCATTGCTTCAACTGGATTCATATCAGCAAGGTATTTGCGCATGATCCACATGCGTTGTACTGTATTTTCATCCAAAAGGATGTCATCTCTTCTTGTACTTGAAGAAATCAGGTCAATTGCAGGAAAAATACGTCTGTTAGAAATTTTACGATCCAATTGAAGTTCCATATTACCTGTACCTTTAAATTCCTCAAAAATAACTTCATCCATTTTTGAACCTGTTTCTGTAAGGGCAGTGGCTATGATGGATAGTGATCCTCCTTTTTCAATATTTCGAGCCGCTCCAAAGAAACGTTTTGGTTTATGAAGTGCATTGGCATCTACACCACCACTGAGGATTTTCCCAGATGCAGGTTGAACGGTGTTGTATGCACGTGCTAAACGAGTAATAGAATCCAAAAGAATTACAACATCATGCCCACACTCAACCAATCGTTTTGCTTTTTCTAAAACAATATTGGCAACTTTTACGTGTCGATCTGCTGGTTCATCAAAAGTAGAAGCAACCACTTCTCCTTTTACATTTCGTTGCATATCTGTAACCTCCTCAGGACGTTCATCAATTAATAGTATTATTTGATAAACTTCGGGATGATTTGCGGCTATTGCATTTGCAATATCCTTAAGCAACATTGTTTTTCCAGTTTTTGGCTGGGAAACAATCATTCCACGTTGTCCTTTTCCAATAGGGGAAAAAAGGTCAATGATTCGAGTAGAAATGGTGCTTTGTTTTTCTGCAAGGATAAATTTTTCTTGAGGGAAAAGTGGAGTTAGGTGTTCAAAAGAAACACGATCACGAACCACTTTGGGATCAAGGCCATTAATTTTATTGATTTTAATTAACGGAAAATATTTTTCTCCTTCTTTTGGTGGACGAACAGTTCCCAATACGGTATCCCCTGTTTTTAGGCCAAACAAACGGATTTGAGATTGAGACACATAGACATCATCGGGAGACGATAAATAGTGGTAGTCTGATGATCTTAAAAATCCATACCCTTCAGACATAATGTCCAACACACCTTCAGAATCAATTATTCCATCAAATTCATAATCAGGTTCTCTGTATCTATTACGTTTGTCTTTGTTGTGGTTGGGTTCTCCGTTTTTGTTTTTGTAGTTGGGGTTGTTGTTTTTTCTTTGTTTTTGATTTGGGTTGGTGTTTTGTTTTTGTTTTTGATTTGGATTCTGATGGCGATCGTTTCGAACATCAATTTTAACTTTTTCAGCTGTAGCTGTCTGATTTTTATTTTCTTCTTGTTCGATATTTTTTTTGTCAGCTTTAGGAGCTGGTTTTTTTACGTTAGGTTTTACTTCAGTCGCATTTTTTTCTGTTGCGCTTACTGAAGACGGATCGCTACTTTTTATGGATTCTGGGTTCGCAGAAACGTGATCAATGATTTGATAAATCAAATCCATTTTTTTGAGACCAGTGATTCGTTTGACGCCAATAGATTTGGCAATACCCTGTAAATCGGGTAACTTCTTACTTTTTAATTCTGAAATTTCGTACATTTTTTTTGAAAAATTCACTTATCGGAATAGATAACTTGATAAGATGATATGTTAGCTATGAATATTATGGAGAGCAATCTTGATTTAAGTTTTGTAATTGCTTCAACAATATTACGAAAAAAATATAACCTCCAACAAAAAATTTTTAATTTTGAAAAAAAAATAATGCTACAACGAATCCAATCTTTATTTCTAATAGGTTATGTAATTGCCATATTGGGATGTTGTTTAATTTTTCCAATTGATTTTGACCTAGATTCTAAAGAAATTAAGGGGCTTGTTTCTAACCTTCCTTATTTGTTCATTTTACTTGGATTAATTAGCATATTCCTTTTTTCGAAGCGAAAGGTTCAAATAATATTGAATAATATTTTGTTATTTTCTTCTATTGGACACGAGATTTTGGTTTTGAATGAAATTTATATTCAATTTGAAACCCAACAACAATTTTTTATTTTGCGCTTTACTTTGGCTCTAGGAAGCTGGTTGATGTTAATATTCGCAAATAAATATATCAAAAAAGATGAAGCTCTGATTAGATCTTTGGATCGTCTGCGCTAATTTCAACAATATCACGCTGTCCCAATTCAATGGCTTCTAAGTTATGTATTTGATCCCCATTGATTTCGAAGCGAAGCATTGTTCTTATTTTGTGGAATCCTTGCACACCCGCTGCTCCTGGATTCATATGTAAAAGTTTGTACTTTTTATTTTGCATTACTTTTAGAATGTGCGAGTGTCCACAAATGAATAGTTTTGGGGATGATTTACTCAAAAGTTCTTTTATTTTGGAGGTGTAACGTCCAGGATATCCACCAATGTGAGTCATAAGTACAGAAACTTGCTCACAATAAAATTGTTGAAATTCAGGGAAGCTTATTCGAGCATCTTTTCCATCAATATTTCCGTAAACCGCTTTCAGGGGTTTTAGCTTTTCAATTTGATCAGTAACATCGAGATTACCAATATCTCCCGCATGCCATACTTCATCGGCTTGCTCAACGTAATTTAAAATTCGCTTATCAACGTATCCGTGGGTATCCGATAAAAGTAAAATTTTTTTCAAGTATCAAAAATAATTTTATTTTATTTCACAAAGCTTTTTTGAATCAAAAATTCAAATTAACTCGTTTTGCAATTTACTTGAAATAATTGCTTCAATTCAATTCTTTTTTTAAAAGAAAGAAAACTAGCTTCTATTACTAATGGATTAATTACCTAATGGATTTTGATTGGCTAAATTAAAATGTGTGGTAAATTTCAAGTAAATATATGAATAGCAATTGTGAATAAACTTTCGCATCTCTTGTTTTTCTGATACCTTTGCAACAAACAATTTAAGTGCGTTACTTCATTAATTTATCTTATCTAGGAACCCCTTTTCATGGTTGGCAATGCCAGCCCAATGCAATTAGTGTTCAGGAGGTTTTGGAAGAAGCACTTACTACAGTACTTCGGTCTCCTATTAAGATTACAGGATCAGGAAGAACAGATACCGGTGTTCATGCTCGGTTAATGGTTGCCCATTTTGACGCAGAAATTCCTCTCAAAACCTTTGGCAACCTGGTTTATCTTTTGAATCAATACCTCAAATCTGAGATTGTAATTTTATCGATAGTCCCAGTAATAGATTCTGCACATGCACGATTTGACGCTACGCTGAGAACTTATGAATATCATATTGTTTCAAAAAAAGATCCTTTTACTAACGGTCTTGCTTATTTTTTTAGAGAGCCACTAGACATATCGTTGATGAATGAAGCTGCTCAGTTGCTGATGAACTTCAAAGATTTTCAAGCTTTTTCTAAAACCAATACGGATGTTAAAACTTTTTTGTGTGACATTAGCAGTGCAAATTGGAGTCTAAAAAAAAATGGCTATGTGTTTACCATAACTGCCAACCGTTTTTTGCGTAATATGGTTCGTGCTATTGTAGGAACTCTTCTCGATGTGGGTGTTCATAAGATCACTATTGAAGAATTGAAAAATATCATAAAAAGTAAAGAAAGAAGTAAAGCAGGATTTTCTGTTCCAGCACATGGTTTGTATCTTACGGACATTCAATATCCCAAAAACATACACGTAAATAATGGCTAAAGTAGGTGGTGAAATTTTTGATATGAATCTTTTAAGTCGACTTATGGCCTATTCTAAGCCTTATCGACTGACCTATTATTTTGTGTTAATTGCGGCAATACTTTTATCTGTTTTTTCTACTCTTACTCCATATTTACTTAAAATAGTTGTAGACGATTACATCACCCCTAAAGATTACGATGGTCTCTTGTTTTTTTCTTTCTTGATGTTGTTGACATTATTGTTAGAAGTCGTTTTTCAGTTTGTATTTATTTACTACGCAAATTGGCTGGGACAAATGATTGTTAAAGATTTACGAGTGGAATTATTTCAAAAATTAATTCGCTTTAAAATGGCATATTTTGATACATCAGCAGTAGGTCGATTAGTTACTCGATCTGTAAGTGATATTGAAACAATTGCAAGTATTTTTAGCCAAGGGTTGTTCATGATCGTAGCCGATTTGTTGAAAATGTCTGTAGTGGTTATCATTATGCTTTCGGTAAATTGGAGGTTGTCACTCATTGTTTTCTCGGTACTCCCCGTTATCGTCTTCGCTACTCGTTTATTTCAAAAATCAATGAAAAAGGCTTTTGAAGAAGTCCGCAAACAGGTTGCTGAACTGAATACATTTGTCCAAGAACGGATCAGTGGAATGAAAATCGTTCAGCTTTTTAATAGAGAAGCAATTGAACAAAGAACCTTTATGCAGATCAATGAAAAGCACAAAAAAGCCTGGTTGCATACCGTATGGTTCAATTCTATCTTTTTTCCAGTAGCAGAAATTTCTTCTTCAGTAACTATTGGTTTGTTGGTTTGGTATGGCGGATTGAATGTTGTTGCCGGAGACGGTGTTTCATTGGGGATTATTTTTCTATTCATTCAGCTTTCTCAGATGCTGTTTCGTCCGCTTAGACAGATTGCAGATAAGTTCAATACGCTTCAAATGGGTATGGTTGCTTCCAGTCGAGTATTTGCAATTTTAAAAACAGAAAGTCAAATTGAGGATAAGGGAACTTTTTCGCCCCAGAAAATGGAGGGTAAAATTGATATTGAAGACCTTCACTTTTTTTATGTTGAAGATGAAGAGGTGCTCAAGGGAATTAGTTTGCAAGTAAGTCCTGGAGAAACCATTGCAATAGTTGGGGCTACGGGAGCAGGAAAGTCAACCATAATAAATTTGCTCTCCCGATTTTATGAATTTAGTTCAGGAGACATCAAAATAGATGGGGTAACAATTCGAGATTATCATTTAAAAGATTTAAGAAAGCACGTAGCTGTTGTATTTCAAGATGTTTTTCTTTTCGCGGACACTATTTTGAATAACATAACCCTTTATGATCCTCAAATATCTTTAAAACAAGTAGAGGATGCTGCAAAAGAAATAGGGGTGCATGAGTTTATTAGTTCCTTACCTGGAGGTTATCACTACAATGTTAAAGAACGCGGGGTAATGTTGTCTGCAGGACAGCGACAATTGATTGCATTTCTTAGGGCATTTCTTTCAAATCCAACCATTTTGGTTTTGGATGAAGCAACTTCATCGGTTGATTCTTATTCAGAGGAATTAATTCAGAATGCAACAGAGACCATTACGAAGGATAAAACTTCAATCATTATAGCACATCGCTTGGCAACGATTCAAAAGGCAGATCGAATTGTAGTGATGGATCAGGGAAAAATTGTAGAGGTTGGAACTCACCAAGAACTGTTGGTTAAAAAAAAGGGATATTATCAAAAATTACACCGAGTACAATTTTATGACTTACAATCTTAGTAAGCCAGATCTTCGATTAAAATTCTCTTTAATTTATCTGCTGAAGAAAAATTAATGAATTCTCCATTTTTTATGTAGGTAATTTGCCCTCTTTGCTCAGATATCACAATAACTACTGCATCAGTTTTTTCTGATATTCCTGCACCAGCTCTGTGTCTGAGTCCATATCTTTTTGAAATGGAAGAAGACTCCGAAACGGGAAGTACCACACGAGTTGCGGTAATGGTGTTGTCTTTTATGATAACAGCTCCGTCGTGAAGGGGACTGTTTTTAAAGAAAATGGTTTCTAAAATCTGAGAGGAAATACCAATGTTTGTTTTATCTCCTGTATTTGTTAAAAAATCAAGAGAATTGGAACGTTCGATTACAATGATTGCACCTGTTTTTTCACTAGCCATTTTTTCACATGAGCTTGTAAGTAAAGATACATCTAAGGGTACAACATTATTTTCTTGACCTAAAAAATTAAAATAACGAATCAAGCTTTTTCTACTCGTGTAATTTGTCGATCCGAGAAGCAACAGAAATTTTCTTATTTCTTGCTGAAATACTACAATAAGTGCAAAGAAACCAACACTGATAAATTTCCCGAGAATATTACTCAAAACGTCCATATTCAGGGCATCTGTTAGAACCCAAATAAGGTAAACGATAACAATACCTAAAAAAATATTTATGGCAACGGTGCCTTTTACAAGCTTGTACAAATAGTAGAGTAAGACTGCAACCAATATGATATCGGTTACATCAATAAAGCTTATTTTCAAAAAGTCTAATTCTACCACAGGGTTGAGGTTTTTGTAAAATTAGAAAAACTATTGAAGTGCTTCTAATAAATAAACACATTCTTTTGCTTCTTTGACATCATGCACCCTTAGTATTTGTGCTTTTTTTGATAGTGCAACTGTATTTAGGATGCTTGTTCCATTGAGAGCAAAAGAGGGACTAGTGCCAAGCTTTTTGTAAATCATAGATTTTCTAGAAATACCAACAAGGATTGGGGTATTCAGACTGTGAAAAGCTTCCAATTTTTTAAGGATTTCATAATTATGTGGAATAGTTTTTCCGAAACCGAATCCGGGATCAATTATTACATCGTTGATTCCAGCGGAATGCGCTTCTTTTATTTTTTCAGAAAAAAAATAAATTAACTCCTCCATAATATTTTCGTATGTTGGGTTTAGTTGCATTGAACTTGGTGTTCCTTGCATGTGCATGGCAATGAAGGGTACTTTGTATTTCCCAACCGTTTCTAGCATCTTGGGATCAAGATTTCCGGCAGAAATATCATTAATTAGTGCAGCACCACGATCCAAGGCTTTTGAGGCTACATTGGATCTGAAGGTGTCAATTGAGAAGAATGTTTCTGGAAACTCTTTTAAAATTCTTTCAAGGGTAGGAAGTAATCGATTGAGTTCTTCGTCTTCTGAAATTTCATTTGCCCCAGGTTTTGAGCTGTAGGTTCCAACATCTACAAAGTCTGCTCCCTCAGAAATCATTTTCTCACATTGTTTGAGGGCTGCGTCTTCATTATTGTATTTTCCACCATCAAAAAAAGAGTCGGGAGTAAGGTTTAGAATTCCCATTATTTTGGGTTTTGACAGATCAACAAGAGTACCCTTACAATTAATGCTCATCGCCTGTGTAGTATTCATGAATAACTTTTTTAGGAATATTTGAAAGACTAAATAAATTAAACGAAATTTACGCATATTTCCGATAATTATGAAATCAACTCAAGCTCATTATCAACAGATCACAAAAACCTGTAAAGACCTATTTATCAATAAGATGAGTGATTATGGAGCCGCTTGGAGAATTCTTAGATTACCCTCCCTTACAGATCAAATTTTTATTAAAGCACAGCGAATCAGAAGCATACAAGATAAAGAGGAGCAAAAGATCGAGGAGGGGCAGGTGAGTGAATTTATGGGTATAATCAATTATTCGCTAATGGCTTTGATTCAATTGGAGCTCGGAATAGCTGATCAACCTGATTTGAATCCCGAAGAGGTACTTGCACTTTATGAAAAGCATTTAGCAGAAACTTACCAACTTATGTTGGATAAAAACCATGATTATGGTGAAGCCTGGAGAGAAATGCGAGTTAGTTCTTTAACCGATTTGATTTTACAAAAACTTTTAAGAGTAAAACAAATTGAAGACAACCGAGGGAAAACACTGGTAAGTGAGGGGATTGATGCAAATTATCAAGACATTATCAATTATGCTGTTTTTGCCTTGATTCATTTGGATTCATAAAAATATGGCAAGGTTTATTATTGAAAAAATTATTGGTGGAATCCTTACTCTTTTTGGTGTAGCCACTATTATTTTTTTCTTGTTCAATGTATTGTCCGGTGATCCAGCTCAGATGGTTTTAGATCAAAATGCTACTGAGGTACAGTTGATGAAAGTCAAAAAAAAATACGGGTTTGATTTACCCATTGGAACACAATATTTGTATTATCTGAATGATCTTTCACCGATTTCTTTTCATTCCAAAGATCCAGAAAACTTTAACTTTTACAAAAAGGACCAATATGGAGGCTGTCCAATTTTTTCTTTCTCAAAAACTGAGGTAATTCTCAAAGCTCCCTACTTAAGAACTTCTTACCAACGACAAGGGAAAAATGTAGGGGCAATTATTGCAGAAACCCTTCCGAATACAATAGTTTTGGCTATTGCCTCTATAGGAATTGCAATTCTCTTGGGTCTTTTCTTTGGGATTATTTCTGGAATTTACAAAGGAACATGGATTGATACTACAATACAAATGATAAGTACGTTGGGGATGAGTGTTCCTTCCTTTTTTAGTGCAATTCTTTTTTCTTGGGTTTTTGGGTTTTTGCTTTATGAATTTACCAACTTAAATATGACGGGGAGTCTTTATGAAATGGATGATTATGGTAACCAAGTTGATTTACAATTTAAGAATTTGATTCTTCCAGCCTTTGTATTGGGGATTCGACCCATTGCAGTAATCGTTCAGCTGGTTCGAAGTGGTCTGATAGAGGTATTGTCTCAAGATTACATCCGTACAGCTAAAGCAAAGGGATTGTCCCAACAAACGATAATTTACAGGCATGCCCTCAAAAATTCACTCAATCCAGTAATTACTGCAGTTTCGGGTTTTTTTGCATCCATGCTTGCCGGGGCAGTTTTTGTAGAATACATTTTTGGATGGCGTGGTATTGGAAAAGAAATTGTTACCGCATTGAATACATTGGACATTCCTGTTGTGATGGGATCCGTACTTATCATAGCAACTTTATTCATTTTAATCAATATCTTTGTCGACCTGCTTTATGTGGTTATTGATCCACAAGCAAAACCATTTTAAATTAATCAAAAAAAGAATATGCGTACTAAAATTGTAGCCGGAAACTGGAAAATGAACAATGATCAAAACGAAACAAATGCTTTGATAAAAGCCTTGAAATCTCAAGATAGTTTTGGCAACACACGGGTCATAATTGCTCCTTCATATGTTCATTTAGCTCAGGCTGTAGCTCTAACAAATGATTGTGAAATTGAAGTTTCAGCTCAAAACATGCACGAGGCTAAATCAGGAGCTTTTACAGGAGAAATATCTCCATCAATGTTGTCAAGTATTGGCATTCGAACCGTTATTTTGGGACACTCTGAACGAAGAGCCTATTTTGGTGAGAATGATGACACGCTTTCAAAAAAAGTAGCCAATGCTTTGGATCATGATATGGAAGTTATCTTTTGTTTTGGAGAAGAACTCGAAGATCGTAAGTCTGCCAATCATTTTGAAGTTGTAAAAGCTCAAATAAGCAATGTTTTGTTTCAATTAAATGCTGCTGATTGGTCCAGAATTATTTTGGCTTACGAACCCGTTTGGGCCATAGGAACTGGTGAGACTGCTTCGCCAGAACAAGCTCAAGAAATGCACGCATTCATCAGAAACCTGATTCAGGATCAGTATGATACTGCATTAGCGGATGAGGTTTCTATTCTTTATGGGGGGAGTGTAAAACCTGGAAATGCTCAAGAGATTTTTTCAAAACAAGATGTAGATGGAGGTCTTATTGGGGGAGCAGCTTTAAATGCTGCTGACTTTACAACAATTATCAAATCCATTTAAATGACAATACCCTACATTCAACTTTTATTTACACTCAAACCTGTTCAACCAGCTAGTGAGATTCTAATGGCCGAATTAGCTCAGGTAGGTTTTGAGAGTTTTGTAGAGTTGGATGATGGACTGGAAGCATACATTCCAAAAACAGTTTGGAAGAACGATTTGTTGGATGACATATCTTTTATTAAAAAATCAGAATACAACATTCAATACACCCAAACAACAATAGCTCCCAAAAATTGGAATGAGGTTTGGGAGTCAGATTTCAACCCCATTGTAATAGATGATCGTTGTGCTGTTCGGGCTACATTTCATGAACCCATAGATACAGCATATGAGTTAATTATCACTCCAAAAATGAGTTTTGGAACTGGACACCATCAAACTACCTTCATGATGCTTCAACATCTTTTGGATATGGATCTTGAGGGTGCTTCAGTTTTGGATATGGGGTGTGGAACAGGTGTATTAGCCGTATTAGCTGAGAAGAAAGGAGCAGCTCCAATCGATGCTATTGACATTGAGCCATGGTGCTATGAAAACACCAAAGAAAATGCCTTGTTGAATAACTGTATATCAATTCGTGCCCACCAGGGAGATTCTAGTTTATTGGTTGATAAAAAGTATGATTTGATTATTGCGAACATCAACAAAAATGTGCTAATCAAAGACATGTCGGTTTATTCATTTTGTTTGAATACTGGAGGAACACTTCTTTTGAGTGGTTTTTACACTTCTGATCTCGAGGACATTCAAAATTCTTGTGAGGGAGCCCAACTGGAGTATGTTTCACATCTTGAAAAACAAAACTGGGTTGCAGCAAAATTTAGTAAAACTTAATATGGATTTAAATCCGGAAGAACAAGAGATTGGTAAGGTTGATGTACTTGCATCAAAAGAGCATCAGATTATTTTGCATAATGACGATGTAAATACTTTTGATCATGTAATCAATTGTCTGATTCGATATTGTGAACATACCCTAGAACAGGCCGAACAATGCGCTTACATTGTTCATTACAAGGGGAAGTGTGTGGTCAAAACAGGTTCTTTTGAGGATTTAGAACCTCGATGTACATCCTTGTTAAAAGCGGGGTTATCTGCAGAGTTGGTTTAAGTACGTTTGTCAATAACTTAACTCTTTTGAAACGACCGATATGGTTAAACAAACTTAATTGTCTTTTTAAACTAACCGATTTTATGTATTTTACACAAAAATTAAATTTAAATTAAAACATGAAATTGAGACTGTTTATTGTCTCAATCGTATTTTGTCTAACGCACTTGATAAGTGCATAAAACACAATAAAATGAGTGATAGTATTCATCAATTTACCACCAATGACCTTTCTGGAAAAGACTTTGATTTAGGAATCTTAAAAGGTAAAAAAGCAATGATTGTCAATACAGCTTCAAAATGCGGTTTGACCCCTCAATACATACAATTACAAGCGATTTATGAAACTTACGGATCCGATGGATTTGTTATTGTTGGTTTTCCTGCGAATAACTTCATGGCGCAAGAGCCCGGCTCTGATGCTGAAATTGCAGATTTTTGTGAAGCGAATTATGGAGTGACTTTTCCGATGATGTCAAAAATTGACGTAGTAGGAGAGGAGATGCACCCCATTTACAAGTTCTTAACTCAAAAAGAAAAGAACGGGTTAATGGATTCTAAGGTAACATGGAATTTTCAGAAGTATTTATTGAATGAAGAAGGGATTTTAGAAAAAGTAATCGATCCCCGAACTTCTCCAGATGACCCTGAGGTTATCGATTGGATTACAGGTAAATAATTTGTAATGAAAAAAAGTAAAGTCCAAACGATTTGTGTTCACGAAGGACAGTTGGCAGATGAGCAACATAAGGGTGCAATATCTCCGCTTTACATGGCAACAGCTTATGCCTATGATGGGGTAGATGTTAACCGTTATCCGCGTTATTTCAATACGCCCAATCAAGTGGGTTTAGCAAAAAAAATAGCAGCTCTAGAAGGAGCAGAAAAGGGGTTGATTTTTGGATCCGGGATGGCAGCAGTTTCCACCACTTTATTGTCTCACCTCAAGGCTGGAGATCATGTAATCCTACAAGAAGACTTGTACGGAGGTACAACAAATTTGGTGGTCGAAGAATTTGAAAAGTTTGGTATTGAATATTCGTTTACCCAAGGGTTGAAAAAAAATGATTTTGAAGTTTTAATCCAAAACAACACTGAGGTAATTTATCTGGAAACTCCCAGCAATCCATTGATGAAAATCGTTGACCTAGAAGCGATTGCTTTATTGGCGCGTTCAAAAGGTTTGATTACCATGATCGACAATACCTTTGCATCTCCAATCAATCAAAATCCAATTTCTTTCGGCATTGATGTTGTTATTCACAGCGCAACAAAGTATTTGGGAGGGCATAGCGATATTTTAGCTGGCGCAGTGGTTGGCTCAGAAAAGCAGATAAATCTTGTTTTTCAAATGGCAAAAAACTTGGGTGGCAGCCTCAGTGATTATACCGTTTGGCTTTTAGAGCGAAGTATCAAAACCTTATCTTTGCGTGTGCATGCACAAAATCAAAATGCCCAAGAATTGGCAAAGTTTTTAGAGGAAAAATCTTCTGTAGATGCAGTTTATTATCCTGGTCTAGAAAGTCATCCCGACCACGATTTAGCCAAAAATCAAATGAAGGGTTTTAGTGGAATGTTTTCTTTTGAATTGAATACATCCTTTGACTTAGATGTTTTTCAGCAAAATTTAAAACTCATAAAACCCGCTATGAGTTTAGCAGGAGTAGAGAGTACCTTGACAATTCCTTGCAAAACTTCACACAGCCTTTTAACTCCAGAGGATAGAATATCCCAAGGGATACAAGATAATTTAATACGTTTTTCTTCAGGCATAGAGCACGTGGAAGACTTAAAAGACGACATTAATCAAGCGATAAAAAAATCAAAAAAATGAAGGTGGATATTTTAGCTTTTGGATCACATCCTGATGATGTTGAATTGGGTTGTTCAGGTAGTATTTTATCGGCAATTGCAGAGGGGAAAAGCGTGGGTATTGTAGATTTAACAAGAGGAGAGTTGGGAACTCGAGGGGATGCAAAAACCCGAGACAGAGAGGCTGAAAGTTCAGCAGCAATTCTGGGAGTTTCTTTTCGTAAAAACTTAGGGTTTAGAGACGGTTTTTTTGTCAACGATGAAGCCCATCAGCTTGAGGTCATCAAACTCATAAGAATGCACAAACCCACTGTGGTGTTGTGTAATGCAATAGATGATCGCCATATCGATCATCCGAAAGGAGGCAAACTTGTAAGTGATGCTTGTTTTTTGTCGGGATTAATCAAAATTGATACCCAACAAGAAGCTTGGAGACCCAAACAAGTTTATCACTACATTCAATGGAAAGATATTGAGCCAGATTTTGTGGTTGACATATCTCCATACATTGATCAAAAAATGGAATCAATAAGAGCTTACAAAAGTCAATTTTTCGATGAAAAAAGTATTGCTCCACAAACTCCCATCAGCAGTCAAAACTTTCTAGATAGTGTGCGTTATCGCGCGCAGAATTTGGGGAGATTAGCTGGTGTAGATGCAGCAGAGGGTTTTACTACCGAAAGAGTAGCTGGAATACAGTCCTTTAACGATTTGTTTTAAATTCTTTTTTTAGGCTTTGGAGAGGTCAAAAAAAGTATTAAATTTGCCGCACAAACGGTGGTTGTAGCTCAGTTGGTTAGAGCGCCTGATTGTGGTTCAGGAGGTCGGCGGTTCGAGACCGCTCTTCCACCCTAATAAAGAGACTGTTAAAGCGGTCTCTTTTTTTTGGGGTACAATGTAGGGTACAACTTTTATTTCTTTCTTGATAATTCACTTCTAAATTTATAGTACTCAATTGGCTTTACTCTTTGTCTTTTAATTTAAAAGAAGTAACTGAAACTAATGAAGAGGATATGCCGATGGTTTAATTAATTTTCCAGTATAATAAATACTTTTCGTTTTCAAATATATTTATCATACTGTCAAGAATTCTCTGGTCATTTTCCACATTTTTAATGTACTCTTGAACCTGCTCTCTTATTGAGTATTCCCAAAGGTCCATTCTTCTAAATAAAAGATATTTTAACTCTTTATCGTTTTGAATAAAGATTCTATTTTTTATCCAAAATTCATTTTCATCCTTTAGAGTAACATCAATT